>NZ_AQXH01000004.1 GCF_000375465.1 Balneola vulgaris DSM 17893 | reverse complement strand
AAAGCTGTCATCCTGAGTAGGAAAGGCTGTGATGAGGCTGAAGGGTGCTAACACGAAGGATCTCAAATGAACGCACTACCCAAAGCTAGTTCAAGGTTTGAGACCCTTCGCAACTGATAAAGTGGCCTTTGTAGTATTCATCAGCTCAGGGTGACAGCATTTTTTTTGTAACCATCTCTACCAACTGATAGACAGGATCTTTGTAAAGCCACTGAACCACAATCGCTTACCCTCATTCACAACGGGTCTGTGCCTTTACTTACCGCCGTTGGCTTGTAAGTCCTGAATGCACTGGGCATCTAACTCAGGGATTTCGCCTCCCATGAGGTTACTCATGAAATCAGAAGTACGAACAGCAAAATACATTAAACAGCTTTCAACATCACAATGTGCTCCATTAGCTTCATCCACATGATCTTCAACTGCTGGAGTTCCGTTGTCAACCAAGCCTAAAATGTGCCCGAATTCGTGATTCAATACCGCTGTCTCCACAGTGGTTTTACTAGGCTGACCAAATCCGCCTGAGATACTTTCAATGCGCTCCCCCATCAAAGCCATAGAAGTATTGAAATAGGCAAACCCTAACACGTTTTCATTTTCAAACTCCCCGTCTAGGATGATGAAATAGGCAGCTAGGGTATTCCCCTCTGTGTAGATATCGCGGTGTTCTTGTTCAAGGTCAAAGGCCTCTTGAGCGGTATAAGGAGATTGCCCAGGAGAAGAAATTTCATCATCAACCGTAATGGTAATGCCCCCGGGTTTGTGAAGTCGCGATTCAAGAAAGCTCTTTAAATTATTTAGAGCCGCTTGGCTAGGCTGAAACCCTGCTACATAATCCACTTCGATAGTCAGTGAGGTGTATTCAGAAGCAGATAAAAAGCCATTGGCTGTATCGCCTACGCCTTGAGTATGGGAGAAAGTAGTACCACCACCCCCGTCATTTGAACCTGAGGAACTGGAGCAGGAAAAGATAAACAGTGATACAAAAAGGAATGCGAGGGAATGTAACTTCAAGGCGATTATAGTTTGTTAGAGATCATACTTATTACCAAATTCTGAACCATTTTGTTCCTAGTCAACCCACGAAGTAAGAATCTATGAAATTAAATATTGTTCAAGCCGATTATTATAACCCCACACATGCAGAGCATATTGTTTATTTGACCAATGCGTATGCGGAAGATGAAATGGGAGGAGGGCAATCGCTAAGCGTACACGTAAAAGAACATTTGGTTGAAGGCTTAAAAGCTACATCAAATAGTATGGTATTGATTGCCTATAACAACGACGAACCTGTGGGAATCGTGAATTGCTTTTGGGCCTATTCAACTTTTTATGCTAAACCTTTAGTTAATATTCATGATTTAGCCGTAGTAGAATCGGCTCGTGGACAAGGTGTGGGAGCCGCTTTAATTCAAGAAGTTAAACGCAGAGCAATAGATCGAGGGGCCTGTAAAGTAACTTTAGAAGTATTAGAAAATAATGCTGCACGAAGACTGTATGAAAGGGAAGGGTTCAGTTATGGAAAGCCCCCCTATTACTTTATGTCGATGAAGTTAGACGAGTAATAGAACGAATTAATTTAGCTATTTGAGGCATTTGATTAAAAAGTGTTAGAATCGGGCACTTTTTTGTACATGGTCACTTTAATTCCTTAGTTTCACACGCTATTTATTAAGAAAATTAATTTAAAGAACACTGTTCTTATGACTTCAACTGTAGATGTTGCTACCGACATCGAAATAATTCAAGCTGACCTCGATAATCCTAAACACGCCGCCGATATTGTAAACATTGTGGATCTATTCGCGAAAGATCCAATGGGCCAAAATGAGCCACTAAGTGAAGAAGTTCGCGTTGATATGATCGCGGAAATGAAAAAAATTCCAACAACGATGACCTACATCGCTTATATGGGGGAAAAGGCCTTAGGGATTGTAACCTGTTTTATTGGGTACTCTACCTTCACAGCTAGTAAGACTTTTAAAATTCATGATGTAGCTGTTCACCCCGATGCACGCGGACTAGGTATAGGGACTAAACTCCTTGAAACGGTTGAAGCCGAAGCGGAAGGACTTGGTTGTTCTAAAATCACTCTTGAAGTTCGAACCGATAACCCTGCAAAAAAACTATACGAACGCGAGGGGTTTGAATACGGCGAACCCAAATGGTGGTTCATGACTAAAGATCTAGACTGATTTTATTTTAATTATTTCGGAATCCTGTTTGATTGTCGGTATCCACTAAAACTTCAACAAGAGCGCCATTTTCATATCGCTCTTGTTCTAAGATGGTACCATCCTCAGCGTACAAGGTCATAAGCCCGTCATATACACCTTTTCTTAACACCTGAGCAGTAAACTTTAACTGCCCGTTAGGATAGCGGTGAATAGTTGAGCCCTTTGATGATTCTGTTGCATATATAAAGTGTGACAATACAACGCTTTCACCTTCTATGTATTCAATATGTTTAAAGGATTTTGAAGTATCCCCTTCATAGGTGAAATGATATTCTAGTCTCTTATTGGCTAACGAGTCAAAAAGGACATTTTTTATAATTAACCCATTATCATAAGTTTGTTGAGTATACAGAGCATCGTTGCTTTTGAATCGGTAGGTTATTACACCGGTATATGGTTCACCATTATGATAAACAATGCCCCTCCTGTTTGATGTTTTAGACGGCTTGTAATCTATTTCAATATCACTGTAATAGGGGAAAGAAGAAGCATAGTCATCACAAAATAGAAGCAACACGCACAATGAAAGAGGTACAACCAAAGAGATTCTAAAGATGGATTTCATTTTAGAGCTAACAGCGTGCATCATTTGAATACGCTTTTTAGTTAAGGAGAAATTCAATGTGCTACTTAAGGCTAGAGGCGATGTATGGGACGCATATCGAATTAATTGATGCATATAACTTTTAGCATCTACCTCAGCATCTAATACTGCCTGATCCGCTAAATATTCATGATTGGTTTGAATGACGTACTTAAAAGCATATACCACGGGGTTGAACCAAAAGAAGGTTTTAATGAGCTCAATAAATAGGATGTCCACACTGTGATATTGGCGAACATGCGTTAGCTCATGCTTTAATACTGTGGAAGAGATTTTGCCATCCTGGTATTCCTTTTCATTTAAAAAAATGACATTCATAAATGAATGCGGAATGATAGATTCAGGCACTAATACAATCTTCGCCTTATCATATTCTTTATAGCCCTTCCCATAAGCCCGAGCATAAAAGGCAGTCAAATGTGTTACCAAGCGAATAAAAAACCCTATAGCCACGATCCAGTAAAGATAAAACAGCGCTTTTTCTATGCTAAATGCTGGATTTACAATAGTAGATTCAGCCGTTTCTAAAGGAAATATATCACCATTCGAAGAACTAGACTTTTCAGGTGCACTCGCTGTGTTTAAAGTCTTTGCAGTGCTTCGTTCATCTTTGTTTACAGGTTGGGTAGGAAGGGAAACCACTGCACGATCTAACCATTCACTCGATTGTTTTGAGAAAGTATTCAAAACAGTATTGGGCTGTTGAATAAGTTTTAAAGTAGTTCCTGAATTAACGGGAATCAGTGGAGCAAGTAGCCCTAAAACTAAACTCCCTAATAGGTAAATGCGGTTGAATCGATACGTTTTTAATCGATCAAGGAATACAAAATAACACCCCAGTAACAGACTTAATACTATAGTGGATTTGATGATGTATAAAATCATTGGTTCTTCCTCTCTAGTTCTTGATCAACAATGCGCTTTAACTCCTCAAGTTCTTTTGTAGTTAAATCTGTTTCAGAAGTAAAAAATGAAGCGAATTGTGCCGTTGAGTTATTAAAAAACTTCCGAATGAGTCCTTTGACGTGCTTTGAGAAGTAGTCTTCCTTTTTAACCGTTGGAAAGTATTCCCGTGAACGCCCTTTCTGTTCATAACTGATGAAGCCTTTGTCGTTCATGCGCTTTAACAGCGTGGCGATAGTAGTAGGCGCTGGTTTTGGATCTGCATAGCATTCTAAAAGATCTTGCATAAAAGCCTTTTTAAGCTTCCATAAATGTTCCATCAGCTCTTCTTCAGTCGAGGATAATCGCATGTTGTTCTACATTGTTAGAATTACTTCTACAAATGTAGAACAAAAAAATATAAAGTCAACAAAAAATTTAAAAAGTGGGTAAGAACGAGTGTTGAGGGCTATTCAGTAAGGGGTTCTACATCTTTCGCAAGAGCTAACACGGCTTGCTGATATAAAGAGCTTGGGTTATAGCGAAGCACTGCCTTTTCAATACTCCCGGTTACTTTTTTGTAGTGAGCCAAGTAATTAGCTACCGAGTATATGTTGTTCTCCATATTGTATAAATCGTTACCCACAAACCAGCGATTGATAGACCACGGGATAAACTGAGCATAGCTCATTGCGCCCGCATAACTCGACTCTAAAGCCAATACATCCAAGTTTTCGCGTTGGGTAAACTTCAACAGTTCTTCTAATTGGGCCAAGGCAAACTTTTTTCTATACCCTTTGGCATACATGCTCACATAGGCATTGAATGGATTATAAGAGCCTTTGTATTTACCGAATGCCGACTCCACTCCTAATATCCCGATAATCACTTCTTGAGAAATGCCATATTCTTTTTCGGCTTTTGCTAAAGGTTCTTTATACGCAGCATAAAAGCTAGCAGCGGCTTCTTTTTTCTCTTCATAGCGTAGCACTTTTTTGTAGTCATCTAAGCTTTTGATTTTTACTTCAGCAGAGCGAGTAAATTTCTTTTTTATAGTTTCGATAATCTCAAAACGCTCGTCTTCAAAGTAGGGCGAGATATCGATGCCTTTTTTGGCAAAGTGTGCTTTTAGCTGCTCTTGATACTCTCCGTCGTCTGGATTTGCCGCAATTGGAGTAGCATTTGCGGTAATTGCGCTAATGAAAAAAACTAAACAAAGTGTAAGAAATTGATATCTCATGGTAATAGCCGTTTGCCCTAATTCTAGTAAATGATACTGATCATAATAATAAATGCTAATAGAAGGTGAAAAAACAGTTTAAAAGTTCCGAAGTGAAGAACTTGAATTTAGAATAAGATTCCTTTGTAGATACTCGAAGTTCAGTTTAAAAACCCTTAACTTAACCCGCCTTTGAAAAAACCGTCATACCTTCCGTGTAAACGAAAGGTACTTTTCGTTAAGGTTCTCGGTTCAGCCGAGGTAACGAAGAACAAAAAACTAATATCTAAAGGAAATCATGGCAAAAGAATTTGATGTATGTGTAATCGGGTCGGGCCCGGGCGGATATGTAGCTGCAATCCGTGCATCGCAACTAGGTTTTAAAACCGCAATTGTTGAAAAAAGACATCTTGGTGGTGTTTGTTTGAATATCGGATGTATTCCAACTAAAGCATTATTACGCTCAGCGGAAGTATTGGAATCGATCCAGCATGCCGATGATTACGGTATTAGTGTAAAAGACGTTAAAGCTGATTTCGGTGGCATTGTTAAGCGTAGCCGTGGTGTTGCGAACAAAATGAGCAAAGGTGTTCAATTCTTGATGAAAGCCAACAAGATTGACGTGTTCATGGGTGAAGGTTCTTTCAAGTCTAAAACAGAATTAGCTGTTAAAGACGAAAAAGGAAAAGAAACCGACACTATCAAAGCAAAGAAATTTATTATTGCTACAGGTGCTCGTCCACGCCAGATTCCTAATTTAGAAATTGATGGTAAGCTTATCATCGATTCTGAAAAGGCGATGCAAATGGACAAGCAGCCTAAGAAAATGGTAATTATGGGTGCCGGCGCAATTGGCGTTGAGTTCGCATACTTCTACCACACTTTAGGTACGGAAGTAACTATCGTTGAACTTCAGAAAACACTTGTGCCTGTTGAAGACCAAGACGTTGGAAAAGAGCTTGGTAAGATCTACAAGAAGAAAGGCATGAACTTACTTCTTGAGAGCACCGTTGAAAAAGTTGAGAAGAAAGGTAACGGCGTTAAAGTAACAGTGAACACCAAAAAAGGTAAAGAAGAGATCGAAGCAGATGTTGTGCTTTCGGCAGTTGGTGTAACTGGAAACGTGGAAGGTCTAGGCCTTGAAGAGATTGGCGTGAAAGTTGAAAAAGGCGCTATCGTTGTTGATAAGTCTGACTACTCAACCGGCGTTGACGGTATCTACGCAATTGGTGATATCATCGGTGCACCTTGGTTAGCGCACAAAGCTTCTCATGAAGCAACCGTGTGTGTTGAGCTTCTAGCTGGCATGAACCCTAAGCCAATTAACTACAGCAACATCCCAGGATGTACTTACTGTGAGCCTCAAGTAGCTTCTGTTGGTTTAACTGAAAAAGCAGCGAAAGAAGAAGGCTATGACGTAAAAGTTGGGAAATTCCCACTTTCTGCAAGTGGTAAAGCAACAGCACTTGGTCACGAAGAAGGTTTCGTGAAAGTAGTATTTGATGCGAAATACGGCGAGTGGTTAGGTTGCCACATGATCGGATTTGGCGTTACTGAAATGGTTGCTGAAGCTGTTGTAGCTCGTGATCTTGAAACTACAGGTCATGAAATCATTAGCGCTGTTCACCCACACCCAACTCTATCTGAGGCGGTAATGGAAGCAGTTGCTGAAGCATACAATGAAGGTGTTCACTTAGGAACTCCCGTTAAAAAGAAATAAGATCATTGATGTGCTGATTAATTTTTAATTGGCACGGATCTAAATCCCCTCTTGAAAGGGGATTCAAAGTGTGTCAGAATTTTTGCACGCACTTTATGAACTAAGTATTAATGGCTCCCTTGTGGAGCCATTTTTTGTTTCAATAAGTGGTGAGTTTAAACAGTCGGCCAACAAGCAACCTATCGAGTTCTAGCTCTCTCCCATCCTCAAATATTTAATCCGAATCTGCGTATCTTGGACCCCATGGAAAAAACCATAGATTTATATGATATAGGTCAAGGCTCTTATAAGCCCGTTTGGGATCTTCAGCACAAGGTTCAACAGGTGTTAATTGATGAGAAAAGAGCGGAGCAAAAAGGCGTTTTTGAAGGCATTCGGAAAAATGACGCGCTTCTGTTTGTTGAGCATCCCCATGTATATACCCTAGGGAAAAGTGGCGCGGAAGAAAATATGCTGCGCTCTATGGCTGAACTTCAGCAATGGGATGCCGAGTTTGTGAAAATCGATCGTGGCGGGGATATCACCTATCACGGACCAGGGCAAATTGTTGGGTACCCAATTTTAGATTTAGACCGCCATTTTACCGACATCCATAAGTACCTAAGGTTCTTGGAAGAGGTTATCATTCGCACGGTTGCTGACTATGGTTTTGAAGCCGGAAGAATTGACGGGTTAACTGGCGTTTGGGTAGGTGAACAGAAAATATGTGCGATGGGCATTCGTTGTTCACGCTGGGTAACCATGCACGGTTTTGCGCTCAATGTGAACACAGATTTGAGTTATTTTTCGAACATTGTGCCCTGCGGAATTCAAGATAAAGCCGTTACGAGTTTACAAGAGCTAACAGGCAATCATATTGAGCTTCAAGAAGTAAAAGAACGGATAGTTTTTCACTTCAGCGAGGTGTTTGAAACTCCCATTGTGAAAGCCGGCACACTGGAAGAACTAAAGAAGAATTTTTTGTAACTTTACGAGTCTTGATGGCTTTGAATTGAAATATCAGAAATAGCCATGCAAGACTAATTTTTTTAAAGGCATTCCCATGATCAAAGAACTGCAAGTAGTAGAAAAGAAATCAGTACAACGCCGCCCCGAATGGTTAAGGGTAAAACTTCCATCAGGAGAGAAGTTTAAAGAAGTACTAGATACGATAAATGAGAATAATCTGAACACTGTATGTTCAGAAGCTCGCTGCCCTAACATGGGTGAATGCTGGGGTGCAGGTACCGCAACCTTTATGATTCTGGGTGATGTTTGTACTCGTTCGTGTGCATTCTGTGCCATTAAAACAGGTCGCCCACCAGCAGAACTAGATTGGGAAGAACCAGCACGTGTAGCCGATGCTGCAGCAAAAATGAAATTAAAGCACGTGGTACTTACCTCTATCAACCGTGATGATAGAAAAGACGGTGGAGCACCTATCTTTGCAGCCACACATACAGCACTTAGAGAAGCTATCCCAGGCGTGACGATCGAGTCGTTGATTCCAGATTTTAGAGGAGTATGGGATGCACTTCAAATCGTAATCGATACGCCTCCAGATGTACTAAGCCATAATTTAGAGACGGTGCCGCGTAAGTACCGCCGAGTACGTCCTCAGGCTAAATATGAGCGTTCGCTTGAGCTACTACTGCGCGTGAAGGAAGCAGGAATTAAATCAAAAACCGGCATCATGGTCGGATTAGGGGAAACTAGGGAAGAAGTAATTGAACTCATGCAAGATTGCGTGGACCATAAAGTGGATGTTCTTACCATTGGCCAATACATGCAGCCAACTAAGATGCACCATGCTGTGGTAGATTGGGTACACCCTGATCAGTTCGCGGAGTATAAAGAAATAGGGGAAAAACTTGGCATCGGTCACGTAGAAAGTGGACCGCTTGTGCGTTCATCATATCACGCCGAAAGACACGTTTAGTTTTTTCTTATACCTCTGCAATAGTATCTTGAGGTAAAAGTTAATAATACATGCTAGCAACACTTACTGTTTTAGCGATCAGTTTTGTGTTGGGCTCCATACCTTCAGCAATTTGGGTAGGTAAGCTCACCAAAGGGGTCGATATAAGAAATCATGGTAGCGGTAACGCCGGTACCACGAATACATTTAGAGTTTTAGGTTGGCCCGCAGGAGTTACCGTTTTTGCAATGGACTTCTTGAAGGGCTTTGTGGCTTCATATTTTGTAAGTGCCATGGCATGGGGTCTGTTCGATGGCCCACTCTCGCCACCCAACTGGGAAGTAGACGCTTTCCTTAAAATCAGTTGCGGACTGTTTGCCGTAATTGGCCACATGTTCCCATTATTTGCAGGGTTTAAAGGCGGTAAAGGCGCAGCAACGGCTTGTGGTATGCTATTCGGAATCGAGCCCATCTCCATCGGAATTTCTTCGATCGTATTTGTACTTACCATCCTTCTTACACGCTATGTTTCATTAGCATCCATTTTGGGTTCCTTTTTATATCCTATTAGTTTGTTAGTGATGCGCTATGTATTCGGCATGGATAAAATCGTTGATGGGAGTATGATTATCTTTGGTATTGTTATAGCCACAGGTATCATTGTGAAGCATAAAACGAATATTCAGCGGTTAATAGCGGGAACAGAAAGCAAAGTTGGTTCTTCAAAAAAGAAAAAAGATGTACCCGAAGAGGGTGACGAAGAAGCAGAAAAAGATTTAGAACAAGTAAACTCATGAGAAACGTTACCATTATAGGCGCCGGTAGTTTTGGAACAGCACTAGCTACCGTATTAGATACTGCCGGTAATACCGTTCAGATCTGGGCACGAGAACAAGAAGTTGTGGATGGTATCAATAACGACCATCGCAACCCTGCCTACCTAACAGATTTAGAGCTCCCAAAGTCGATCAAAGCATATAACAATCTCGAGCATTGTTTGATGGATCAGGATATGATCATCTTTGCTACTCCTTCTCATACCTTGCGAGAAGTAGCAGCAAAGATAAAACCCTGCCTAGATGGACACGAGATTTTAGTGGTTGTATCAAAAGGGATAGAGAACGACACCTTTAAGACCATGTCTCAAATCCTAGTTGAGGTGATGGAAGGCACAACCTACGAAGACAATATAGGAGTGCTGTATGGCCCTAGTCATGCTGAGGAAGTGGCCTTGCTAAAACCAACAACCGTGGTAGCGGCGGCTTATTCTACTCGAACAGCACGGCTTATTCAAGACACTTTTATGACGCCTATGTTCAGAGTGTACTTGAACAACGACATCAAAGGGGTTGAAGTTGGAGGATCTGTAAAGAATATCATGGCAATTGCAGCCGGTGTAATCGACAGTGCCGAGTTAGGAGATAATGCCAAAGCAGCTTTGATTACTCGCGGACTTCATGAAATGAAAAGAATGGGCGTGATGTTAGGAGCCTACGCCGAAACCTTTTCGGGCTTAACCGGAATGGGCGATCTAATCGTAACCTGTACCTCACAGCATAGCCGAAACCGATATGTAGGGCATCAGATTGGATTAGGCAAGAAATTAGACGAGATCATCAAGAGTATGCGCATGGTGGCTGAAGGGATCAAAACAACGAAATCGGTGCACGACTGGGCAGTAGCAAACAATGTGGATATGCCTATCACAGCAGCGGTTTATAAAGTTCTTTTTGAAGATGTAGACCCTAAAGACGCTTTGAATGCGTTAATGACACGCGATCCAAAAGACGAAGTGTCGCTATAACCAAAAAGCTAAGTTCGCTTAGCGTTTACATAATGGAAGACGAGTACGAATTTTATATGCAGAACATCGGTTCCGTGTCGGTGTCTGCGCTGAGTAAGCAAGACCTTAGAAACTTAGTAGCTACCGGTGAAAGTTCGTTCTTAGAGTTTAAGCACAAGGTTGCTTCTCCCGAAAAAATCGCACGCGAAATGGTGGCCTTTGCCAATACAAAAGGTGGGCGCATTCTCATCGGCGTAGAAGACAACGGCGATATCACAGGCATAGAAAGTTATTTAGAAGAAGAATTCTGGCTTCAACAAGCAGCCGAAGAGCTTTGCGTACCTCCCATCCCAATCAAAATTGAATTGCTTCACTACAGCAAACGCGATGTTCTAATTGTGGAAGTACCCGAGGTTGAGAACAAACCCGTAGCTGTAAAAGGAAAGAAAAAACGTGTGGTTTATATACGCCAAGATGATGAATGTATAGCCGCTAGCGACGATTATATCGAGATATTGAAGAACGGTGCTGATACCGAAGGCGTTACTTTCGAGTACGGTGAACGAGAGCGTGAGCTGTTCCGTTTTTTGAATGAATACGGAGATATCACCATTGAACGCTTTTCCATTCTGGCCAATGTAACGACCTATAGAGCGGGCAAAATATTGGTGAATTTAGCGAGTGCCGGAGTACTCGATATGTTCGAAGATAAAGGCGTTCTGCATTATACATTTTCCAATAAAAGTTCGTAGTTTTGACTTGTTCTAAATAAGGAGAACAATGAATACCCAAGAAGATAATCTAGACGATATCATCGCGTCACTCATAGACGTTGATGAAACAGAAACTTCTCAAGAAGAGGAGAAAAGAGAACTTACCGGCGAGCCTGTTACTCTAACCGAACGTGCCGCCAAGCAAGTAAAAGAAATTAAGGCCCAAGAAGGCTTAGATGAATCACTATATCTACGCGTAGCTGTTGAAGGCGGAGGTTGTTCAGGGCTGAGTTATAAACTCGGATTAGATCACCGCACGGAAGACGATGTTGTATTCGAAAACTTTGGTGTAGAAATCATTGTCTCATCCGATCACCTGCTCTACTTAGAAGGTATCGAAATTGACTACCCCGATGGCTTAGATGCACGTGGCTTTACGTTCGAGAACCCCAATGCAGTGGAAAACTGCGGTTGTGGAACCAGCTTCTCTATTTAAGAAAGAGTCGACTACGCTTAGTCTTCTTTCTTGCGTTCTGTGATTAAACGCACCCCTCGCTTGAAGGTAAGATAATGCCATATCCATTCGGCAAATACCCGAAATCTATTGCGGAAGCCAATCAAGAAAAAGATGTGGATAAAGCCCCACATCAACCAAGCAATGAACCCACTTACTTTAATGCCACGGATGTTGGCAATAGCCTTAGCTCTACCAATTGTAGCCATCATTCCTTTGTCTAAATACTTAAAGTTGGAACGAGCTTTTCCTTTTTGCTCATCATTTATCAGCTCCCCTACGTACTTACCCTGTTGAAGTGCTACAGGCGCCACGCCGGGTAAGGGGTTATTATCTTTGTCTTCGAAATAAGCAGCATCGCCGATTACAAAAATATTAGGGTTATCGCTGATACTTAAATCTGCCTGAACTTTAACCCGCCCAGCTTTATCAAGGTCTTCACCTAAACACTGAAGCAAAGGGGAAGCAGCGGTACCTGCGGCCCAAATAACATTGGGTGTTTCAATGAATTGGTCCTCAAGCTGAACCCCTTCATCAGTAATGTCTTTAACGGGAGTATTAAGTAGAACCTGTACTCCCATTTTCTCCAAGTCGTTTTTAGCCACATCCGATAGTTCGTCGGGGTAGCCATTTAACACGTTTTGAGCCGCTTCAACTAAGACGATACGCGTTTCATCTTTTTTAATATTCTTGAAGTCACGCATCATATTCCGCTTTGCAATCTCAGCGATAGAACCAGCTGTTTCAACGCCGGTAGGTCCGCCTCCTATAATCACATAAGTGAGATAAGGTGCTCGTTTTGATGCATCCTTAAGGCGTTCCGCTTTTTCCAATGATAGAAGAATGCGTTCTCGAATTTGAAGGGCATCACCCAATGACTTAAGGCCGGGAGCATGCGACTTCCAATCGTCGTTGCCGAAGTAATTGTATTGTGAACCAGGTGCTAATATCAGATAGTCGAATGGGATGAGTTCGCCATCCTTTAGCTGAACTTGTTGGGCGTCTTTTTGGATATCAGTGACTTCACCTAATATCACATTCAGATTTTTTCTTTTGCTGAAGATCGCTCGGATGGGAATAGCGATGTCGCCGGGAGAAAGAGCGGCTGTTGCTACCTGATATAGCAAAGGCTGAAATAAATGGTGATTCGTTTTGTCTATTAAGGTTACTTCGAATTCCGAAGAAGAAAGCTGCTTGGCAACAGAAATACCACCAAAGCCGCCTCCTATTATCACCACTTTGGTTGCCATAATAAAAGCTCTCCTATTGTTGTTCTCGTCGTAAGTTTAATTCAATTGAATCAATATTCTGTTCGTCGCCCTCAAGTTCAATATCAGGTATCTGAATTTGACCACTTTGCGTTGCAGTGGCTGTAGCAGCGGTGTTTACTCCTTTTCCTTTTCTTCGGCGTTCTAAGGTATGCTGAAGTGTTTCCACCAAATCCACGAGTTCATTTTTCCTTTTTTGCTTGCGGCGCTTCACAAAACGTGATATTAAGAATGCCACCGTCATGAAAATGGTTCCAAAAATTAACATCGGAGCGGCATCGCTTGAACTACTATTTCCAGTAATCACCGCACTTACCATTAAGGTGCCCCCGATGCCAGGAGGCAGTGCAAACAAAAGAAATTTATTTAAGGTCTTCAGATTCTGCTTCGCTCTAATCAGAAGTTTGCCGTCTTTTTGTTCAAAATGAACTTCTCCTGAATTCCGAGTGCGAATAAAACGGGAGAAACCGGTGGGTTCAGCTTTCCATATTGTTTTATTCTTACGACGTGAAATACGGCCCCTCGTTAAAAAGTGGTACTCCACATTGGCCTTCAGCTCTCGAAAGGTGTCTTGATCTAACGTGCCGTTGGCAAAGCCTAGAATTTCAGCATGGTGTGCACCCGCATCTAAAATTAAAGGGTCCTCAACAGGAACCCCTTCAAATTCTAAAATGGCTTCGCACACGCAAGCCGGATTTAAGTTCATGGAATCTGTGAGCTCAAAAAGATGAGGGTAGCGCTCACGAAAAGAGGGATCGACGTTGGTGGAAGTAGTTCCATAAAACTTTTGAAACATTGTAGCTCTATTTACAATGTATTTAACGTCGTTATCCCTCAGATTATCCATGTTAGTTCATTTTGGCTTGCGATGTAGAAATCAATGCTGCGATCTCCTCTTTCGAGATATTCTCTCTATTGTTGCAGTACTGGCAAACAATTTCTTGCGACTCATCCTTCATGTCTTTGAGGTCGTCGTGATTCAACATCGATAACGCATTCAAGAAACGTTTTTTACTGCAACGGCAGAAGAAATCTACCAACTGGCGCGATAACTCTTTAACCTTCAATGGCGACATCACTTTTTGCATTACATCATCGATGTACTGGCCATCTTCAAAGAAAGTATGCACCGCTGGGAAGGAAGCTAAGCGCTCTTGTAGGAGGTCAATTTGTCCATCTGGTGCACCTGGGAGCTTTTGAATGAGTAAGCCACCCGATTCAGTGATATTGCCATCTTTGTCGAAGCCAACATCTAACATGATGGCTGAGTCTATTTGCTCCGACTGCGCTAAGTAAAGCGCGATATCGGTCGTAACATCACTCTTTGCCAATTGAATGGTACTGGTGCGAGGCTCCGCTTCATTATACAATGATTTGGAAAGTGTGAGTACGCCAAGTCCGATGCCATCAGCTAAAGAAGCATTCTCTTTGGTGTAATCAATTTGGGCGGCAGGATTACCTACGTAACCACGCACTTCGCCTAAGCTGTTAGCTTCAGTAACCATAAAACCTATAGGTCCATCGCCTTCAAAACGAAGTTGAATACGCTCTTCGCCTTTCAACTCAGAGGCTAATAACATAACCCCTGTGAGGGCACGACCTAACATCGTTGTGCTTAGGAGTGATAATTGGTGTCTCTCTTGTGCTTCTTTGACCATATCAGTGGTTTTAACCACAGATATCTTAAAAAACCCATCCTCAGTAATTCCTTTGATGAGTCGATCTTTAAGCAGAAAATCTTTTTTGTCCATGAATTAAATACAGTTTACAAATAGTGTAATTTTAATGGCCCAAAGATACGGATAATTAAACTTTTTCACTTGTATAGGCCACATGTGTGTTTGTGCTACACCAATAACAATAAGTGTGCCATCATTCATCACATTTCAACTTTGGCTACGACCTGAAAGATGGGCATAAAAAAAGCCCTGCATCCATCGGAAACAGGGCTATAAATAGATTGCTAATTCGACGTATTAACGACGGTTAGTCATGTACATTTCTCCAAGGCGACCCGAGAAGTGACCTTTTGAAGAATAGATTTTATGTGTTTTGCCAACTTGAGCAATACGACGCTCTGCTAGGATGTTAGAAGCCTGATGCGTTGGGATGCCTTCATCTTCAGAGTAGTTCAAGATGTCTAAGATTGTATCATAGATCTTGCTCGCTTTCTCCATGCAACGTGTTTCGTTGTAGCCTTCTAGCTCGCCCGCTACATTGATTAGCCCACCTGCATTGATTACATAATCAGGAGCGTAGATGATGCCTTTGTCGAGGAGCATTTTACCATGGCGGTCTTCGATATCAAGCACGTTGTTTGCCCCACCAGCGATGATGTCGCACTTGAATTGATCGATGGTGTCGTCGTTGATCACTCCACCTAATGCACATGGTGTGTAGATGTCTACATCTAAGCCGTAGATTTCGTCTGGGCTCACCAACTTACCGTTTACTTCTTCAGCTAGAGCTTTGGCTTTGTCTTCGTAGATATCGGTGATGTAAATCTCAGCACCTTCTTTAGCCGCGTAACGAGCAAAGTAGCTAGCTACGTTTCCAGCTCCTTGAAGAGCGATTTTTTTACCTTCTAATGAATCGCTGCCATACGCTTTTTTGGCACAAGCCTTCGCACCCATGTAAACACCGTGTGCCGTTACAGGCGAAGGGTTACCACTTCCACCTAACGACTTAGGGATACCCGTTACATACTTCGTTTCAGAGTATACCCACTCCATGTCTTGCTCGTGCATTCCAACATCTTCAGCAGTGATGTAACGACCTCCTAAGCCATCAACAAAACGCCCAAATGCACGGAATAAAGTTTCTGTTTTCTGAGTATGTGGGTCGCCAATAATAACAGCTTTTCCACCACCAAGGTTTAAACCAGAAATAGCGGCTTTATAAGTCATTCCTCTTGAAAGGCGAAGAACATCACGAAGGGCAGCTTCTTCGGTTTCGTAATTCCACATACGAGTACCACCCAATGCTGGGCCAAGAGTAGTGTCGTGAATAGCGATAATAGCGCGTAAGCCTGATTCCGGATCAGAACAAACTACGATTTGCTCATGCTCATAAGATTGCAGAGCGTTAAATACAGGAAAATTCGGGTTTGCTTCTTTTTCCGTTTTTGGTGTGCTTGATGGTGCTTCAGTCATCTGATAATTTCTTTTGTGTGTAAAGTTGAAATTGGAACCGCTTCCACAAGCTCTCAATTTCTATCGTGATTCTCAAATTTGAACGAACTCCTTTCACAAAGATTTAAATCGTTCTCAATAATTTTGTTGGAAGCCAGTTCTTAATATAACCATTACATAGATATTTATGGGGAAAAAGCTGTAGCAATATTTGATTGAGTTCATTTAAAGCTTTTCAGAATCAGATTAAAAATTTTGAACTCGATATTGTATTTTAATGGTAATTACGCTTTGCGTTGGTAAGTAGGTTTGGTCGCCGCTGTACCTTTTATGTATAAAAAAATAAATAAAGTTAACCATGTCATTCCGCTGGGTATTCGCACAGCCGGACAACGATATCCCTGTATCTGCCTTACAGCAGAAATTGGGCGTTCCGGCGAAAATAGCCGAGTTATTGGCTATCCGCGGCATAGAATCATTTGATGATGCAAAACTCTTTTTCAGACCTACGATAGACCGACTCCACGATCCATTCCTGATGAAGGACATGGATGCTGGAGCTGAACGCTTGGCGCTAGCCATTCGTAATAACGAGAAAGTATTAGTTTATGGCGACTACGATGTAGACGGCACTACCGCTACGTCTTGCATCTATATATTCCTGAAAGAGTTTGGTGTAGAAGTAGATTTCTACATTCCCCATCGTTTTAAAGAAGGCTACGGCATAAACCCCGAAGGCATTCGCTATGCGGAAGACATAGGGGCTCACCTTATCGTTTCGGTGGATTGTGGTATCACCGCCATCAACGAAGCCATTGAAGCCAAAGAAAAAGGCATTGACCTCATTATCTGTGATCACCATACCGTTGGTGATGAAATCCCCGATGCGCTTGCTGTTTTAGATCCGAAGCGCCCCGACTGCACCTACCCTTTTGATGGATTATCAGGAGCTGGAGTAGGTTTTAAGCTTATTCAAGGCACACTCGATAAGCTAGGGCTCCCGAAGAACATTGCCTACAAGTTCTTGGACTTAGTAGCCATCTCAATTGCTTCTGATATAGTGCCGATTGTAGATGAAAATCGGATTTTGATGAAAGAAGGGCTTCAAATGATTCGCAAAAATCCGCGGATTGGGGTGAAGTCATTGCTTGAACTCATCAAAGTATCGAAAGAAGATATCAACACTACCAAAATTGTGTTCTCGGTAGGGCCACGTATCAACGCTGCTGGACGTATGGGCGATGCTACTACCGCCGTAAAGCTTATGATTGCGGAAACTTCAGGCGAAGCCAAGGCCTGCGCTTATGAGCTGGAACAAGTGAATATGAAACGGCGCGATACCGACTCGAAAACGATGGAAGAAGCACTTTCAATCATCGATGAGGACATGGATTTAGATCAGTCGTCCATAATGGTGCTGTACAAAGAAGATTGGCACTTAGGTGTGATCGGCATTGTGGCTTCGCGTTTAGTGGATCTATACCACCGCCCTGCGATTATGCTAAGTAGTGTGGAAGGCGTGATTAAAGGCTCTGGACGAAGCATCAAAGGCTTTAACATCTATAACGCCATGAAGAAGTGCGAGGATTTGCTAGAGCAGTTTGGAGGACATGAGTTCGCAGCGGGCCTCACGATAAAGGAGGGCAAGCTGAGTGAGTTTAAACGACGCATGAGCGAAATCGCCTATCTAGATTTATCGGAAAACACCTTTGAGCCCGAATTGCTGATTGATGCGAACCTGCACCTTGAAGAAGTAGATATGAAGTTCTGGAAGCTGCTGAATCAGTTTGAACCTTTTGGGCCTGGGAATCTGCGTCCTGTATTTTCGAGCAAGCAAGTGAAAGCCGTGGGAGTACCTACCATAGTGGGTAATGGACATCTGAAGATGAAGCTCCGCCAAGAAAACTCAGGGGTGTTTGATGCCATCGGTTTTAACATGCATGAATATCTGCCTCACGTTCGAAGTGGCAAAACATTTGACGTAGCTTATGTGATAGAAGAAAATCATTGGAACGGCCGTAGAACGCTTCAAATGCGACTTAAAGACATTCATTATTAATTGATTTCATTTCTGTATTGTTTGTGGTCTAAAAACCTTCTATCTTTGCCGTCCTTCTGAAAGGGACTGTAGCTCAGTTGGTAGAGCAACGGACTGAAAATCCGTGTGTCGGCGGTTCAAACCCGCCCGGTCCCACCAAAACCCTTGTGAGTCATCGATTCGCAAGGGTTTTTTTGTTTGGGGTGGTGAAATTGGTGACAACAATAGGGGTGTGATCCTTAGAAAAGCCGGTTCTTATGATTGGTTTACATCACATCAACCCACTTTCGCATCATATAAATACTCTTGAAAGCTGATAAAGACATTTCTGATCTCTGGAATATTGCCTAGTTCTCGTTTAGCGTTGGTTAAAGCTCGATATTTAAGCGCTAAGTGCTCTGGAAGCTTTGAGTCGTCTAATTCGGTTACTCCGTCTCTGATGTATTGATCTAATACAAAATTGATAAAATCTTGCTGCTTTTGGTTGTAGTTTTCCAAGTGCAGTTTGGCGT
The DNA here is from genome assembly GCF_000375465.1 of Balneola vulgaris DSM 17893. Lineage (NCBI taxonomy): Bacteria > Pseudomonadati > Balneolota > Balneolia > Balneolales > Balneolaceae > Balneola > Balneola vulgaris. Next base: position 146,104 of record NZ_AQXH01000004.1, on the reverse strand, counting down.
AGCTCGCTCGTTCCAGTCGCTTTACAATCTTCGAGTGAAAGGCTACATAGGAAAGGACGTCAAAGAGGTCACTGTCTTCGCCACGAACTAGTTTCTTCAGATCGGTTAATTGTTCAAGGGTATACCCTTTTTCTTGAAGTTCTTGCAGTAAGCGACGTCGGGTCTCTGGTAGGCTCCAAATCTTCCTTAATTCGGCTTCACTTTTGAATAGTGAAGGTAAGTCGCCGAATAGCTGATTCAGGAATTCTTCATGCCCAATAGGCTTCCCATCAGGACTCCAAAAAGAGGTTTTTACCATTGAATCGAGTTCCCTGGCTTTCCCGTCGGATAGCTTGATGCGAGTCATCATCCGCGGAGGAGTATCGCAAACACAGGGAGTGTTACCACATTTTTCACACTCTTTAGGTTCGTGCACACAAATACATGGAATTTCACCACATTCGTTGCATGGTGTGGGTGGATAAGGTAGCGGGAGTGGTTCAGGGGCTACCGGTTCTCCATCCCAATCGGGGTCATTAAACTTGCCATGAGCACTACGGTAGAAATCGTAGATGGTGAAATAATCTTTTCCATCGAATAATCGAGTACCTCGTCCTACGATCTGCTTAAACTCAACCATGGAGTTTACTTTACGCATGAGTACGATATTCCGCAATTCAGGGGCATCTACTCCCGTACTAAGTTTCTCTGAAGTGGTGAGAATGGCAGGAATGGTACTTTCGTTATCTTGAAACTGCTTAAGGTGTTGTTCCCCTCTTTTGCCATCATCGGCAGTGACTCGGTGGCAGTAATTTGGATTGGTGCTATCAGAGAGCTGATTGATCAAATCACGAATGGCGGCTGCATGAATCTGAGTAGCGCAAAATACTATAGTCTTCTGATTTTGATTGATGAGTTCAAGAAGTTTTTGAACCCTGTACTTCTCAATATCCATGATCTCGATAATTCGATTCTGCTCTTCATGGGTGTACTCTTTTTCCTCATCCACAGCCCCTTCTAATACAATGTCGCCAGGGGTAAATTGGTAGGTATCTCCTGTGGTTTGAATCTCCTTAAGCCGAAACGGAGTTAGGAAACCGTCGTTGATTCCTTGCTTGAGAGAATAGGTATATAAGGGTTCCCCGAAATATTCATAAGTATCAATATTCACATCTCTTTTAGGTGTTGCAGTTAGACCCAGCTGAACGGCAGGACTGAAGTGCTCCATGATGGCTCGCCAGTTGCTTTCGTCGTTGGCTCCCCCACGGTGACACTCATCAATGATGATGAAATCGAAAAAGTCCTTTGGATAATCGCCAAAATATGGAGAATCGTTGGGGCCACTCATGAAGGTCTGAAAGATGGTAAAGAACAAACTGGCATTCTTCGGTACCCGCCCTTTCTTTTTAATTTCGTCAGGACGAATTCGTTTCATGGCATCTTCTGGGAAATCAGAGAAGGCATTATATGCTTGTGTTGCTAAGATATTCCGATCTGCGAGGAATAAAATACGTGGCCTGCGTTGGCCATCCCGTTGAAGGTTCCATCGGGCTTCAAACAGCTTCCAGCATATGTGAAAAGCGGTGGCCGTTTTACCAGTTCCGGTAGCCATGGTGAGCAGGAGTCGGTCTTTACCTTCAGCAATGGCGTCTAAGACTTTAACAATTGCATTCTCCTGATAATAGTAGGGGGAGTATTGGCCTTTAAATAATTCTGTAGGCACGTCTTGAAAGCGTTGTTTCCAATCTATCTGCTCTTCAGGTGGTGCGCCATATTCCAAAATGGTAGGGTATAATCGTTCCCACAACTCTTGGGGACTTGGGAAGGCATCTATCTCCCTCTCTTCTCCGGTGTCCATATCTACTTCGTAGATCCGTTGACCATTGGTAGAATAGGTAAATCGGATATTTAGGCGTTCGGCGTATTCTTTGGCTTGCCCTACTCCGTCGGTGTAATACTTATTTCGGGCTTTCGCTTCTACAACGGCTATGCGACGATTTCTATACTCTAGAACGAAGTCTGCTTTAAGAGGCTTAGTGCGTTGACCTCCTCCAATGAGGCGGCCTTTAGTAATCGGAAACTCTCTACGTTTTCTGCAACCTTCTTTACCCCAACCAGCGGCATTTAATGCCGGCAGAATCAAATCCTGTATAGTTTCCGCTTCGTTCAACCGTATTTACTTAATTACTAATTTTCGCATCATATTTAACAGTGGGATAGAATGTGCAAAATGAGTTCACTCAGTATGCTGCAATTCCGTAAAGCTCCATTCAAATCTTGATTTATTTTCTAGCTTTCCCGAGAGCTGAATTAAATATCTTATTGAATTGAAGGCTTTTAGCCCCAAAGTTGATAAGTAAACCAATTGGGAGATTGTATGCAACTACATAGTTTTTTGCTTGGGTTAAATGAACATCTTCTAGATTAATCACGGCTTTGATTTCTACAACAACCTTTTTTTCAACGATAAAGTCGGCGTGTCGGGTACCAACCTGAATGCCTTTATAGAACAAATCCTACTCAATTTCCCGCCCGAATTGTAAGCCGGCTTTATCAAACTCAATAGCCAAACACCGCTGATACACCACTTCTTGAAATCCATTTCCAAGCTCGCTGTGCACCTCCATAGCACAACCGTTTATTTTATATGTGATGTCGTCGAGGTTCATTAGTGAGTGCTTGCATCGGGATTAACGGGGTTGATGTTCAATTATAGGGTCTTTGTATCGGGATTGACGGGGTTGATATTCAATTACAGGTCTTTGCATCAGGATTGACGGGGTTGATATTCAATTATAGGGTCTTTGCATCAGGATTTACAGGATGGTAGGATTTTCAGGATTATTTCTATCCTCAACATCCTTTGCATCCTAGTTCACCCATTTGCATTGTATTCTACCACTGGCTCGGCGGCTTTGGTGACCATCTCATCCTGTTCATCCTTTAATCCCGCACACCCTAGTTCACCCCTCTGCATTATATTCTACCTCTGGTTCAGCAGCTTTGGTGACCATTCCATCCTGTGCATCCTGTAATCCTGCAAATCCTGGTTCACCCCCCGTTAACGCTCCACTAAACGCTTCCTGGAGGATGGATTTTTTGAGCTCTTCTATATCACTGAGTCGTTTTTTGTTGTTAAGTACTATACTATTGGTAACCTCTTTTAGCGATTGAATAACTCTCACTATCTTTTTTTGTGCTTCAATATCAGTTGGATAGTAAAAAGGAAGCTTCATGATCTTCTGGCTTGACAAGTTTGCTTGTCTTGTCCCACTTGCCGTTCCATAAAGTTTATCCAAAAAGAAAGGGGACAATAAATAACCTTTCAAAAAGCTCTTATTGATCAGGTCAGGCTTATCTATGATGATTTTCATTATTCGTTGATTCAGTAAAAGCGTTACATCTGTTTCAGGTATTTCTACTGTGTATCCATAATCTCTTTTATCAACAGTACCTGTTAATGACATAATTAAATCACCTTCACTCAAAACGAATTTTTCATACTCCTCTGCGTATGAATCAGGATAAAAAACAGGTCTTCTCTCTAAATCTAAGTTATTTTGATAAAGATTTCCCATTCGTAATAACTGAGTATTAGAACTATCTATGGCTTCTTTGCTTTTAAAAGCATAACCATTTAATACACTGCACATTTTTCCAAGTGTTGTCTCCTCCCACCCCTCACCTCTTTGGGAAAACACCTCATTCAGCTTACTCTGGAACAGCTCTTCCGCATTTTGGATGTTGCGTTCAACGTTGGCTTTTGCCTGATCGATGGCTTCAAAGGCTTCATCCAGAATTTCAACAATGCGCTGTTGCTCGGGGAGTGGAGGGATGGGGATTTCTGTATTTTTAATTTTTATTTGTGAAATATTCGGTTGAGCATTACCAGTCGCTTGAGCAATTAACTCGTCTTTCTTAGACAGCAAACAGAAATACAGAAACTCTGAGATGATCTTTGTATTTGGTAGAATACCACAAACTGCTTGATTAGTTGTGGCCTCAAATCTTAAAATCCCAGTTTCACCTGCTGTCGCACCATACATTGCAACCAATACAGTATTCTTTGGGAATAGTTTAGCAGAAGAATTATTTAGTCCTTCCTCTGTAATATAATTCTCGGCACAAATAATTTCTTTTTTGCCAACTTCACCACTAAGTAACCAAGGAATATTCCCTCCTTCGTAAAATTCTTTGTGTCTTTTTAATGGAGTTCCACCTGCTCCAGTTTTGAGAAAGTCACCTATCTTTCTGTAATCCCAATCTTCCCTCATATCAACTCCCGAATCGATTGCATGAGAGATTGAGTTTCTTCGTCCAGTGCTTCCATTTCGGTAAGAATCTCCTCTGGACTTCGGAGCGGAGCTTCTTCCGGGGTATTGGGGTTCTTGGCACTCAGGTCGCAGGTGTCTTCAGGGATATCCGCTACCTTCAGGTTCCAACTGTGTTCGGTCTCAGGTTTGTCTCCTATGAGTTCTTTAAACTCTTTCAAGTCTTCATCATTCAAAGGGTTGGTCTTCCCTAAATTCCGCTCAGGGCTAAACTGGTAATACCAGATATTCTTCGTCGGCTCTCCTTTATCAAAGAACAGCACAACGGTTTTCACACCCGCGCCTAAGAAGGTGCCACCGGGCATATCTAAGACGGTATGCAGGTTACATTTCTCTAGTAAATACTGCCGCAAACTAATGGAGGCGTTGTCGGTATTACTGAGGAAGGTGTTCTTAATCACAATGGCAGCTCGCCCACCGGCTTTCAGCGACTTAATGAAGTGTTGTAGAAACAGAAATGCAGTTTCGCTGGTTTTAATATCAAAGTTCTCCTGCACCTCTTTCCGTTCTTTCCCGCCAAAGGGAGGATTGGCAAGAATCACGTTGTATCGGTCTTTCTCCTGTATCGAACGGATGTCCTCCGCTAGCGTATTGGTGTGAATGATATTCGGAGCCTCAATACCATGCAGTATCATATTCATGATTCCAATGATATAGGCCAAGTTTTTCTTTTCCTTGCCGTAAAAAGTCTGCTCCTGTAAAGTCTTTAGGTTCTCGGTAGTTTTATCCATGCGTTCGTACATATACTCATACGCTTCGCATAAGAAACCCGCCGAGCCAACTGCGCCATCATACACGGTTTCCCCGATTTTCGGATCTACTACTTCAATCATAGCACGGATTAATGGCCGGGGAGTGTAGTACTGTCCACCGTTCCTGCCGGCATTCCCCATATTTTTGATCTTGGTCTCGTACAGCTCACTGAGTTCGTGCTTATCCTCCGCTGCAAGAAAGGGGAGTTCATCCACATGATTGATTACATCACGCATGATGTAGCCACTCTGAATTTTGTTCTTGAGCTCCGAGAAGATCTCCCCAATTTTGTATTCAATACTTTGGGGGTTTTCAATATGTCCTTGTTTGAACTCCCTTAGGTAGGGGAACAGTTTTTGATCTACAAAGTCCACCAAGTCTTCGCCCGTCTGAGCTTTGTTATAATCTATTTCTCCTTGTTCATTTTTTGGGGCTGCCCAGGAAGTCCAACGGTATTTTTCAGCTAAGATAAATGCATACTCCTTGCCTTGAAGTGCGGCCTCATCGGCTTTCACAAGCTCTAGATCATTTAAGTACTTCAAAAAGAGTAGCCACGAAGACTGCCCAATGTAATCCAGTTCACTATCGCATCCGGAATCTTTCCAAAGTGCGTCGTCAATATTCTTAAAAGCTTGTTCGAACATGTAGGTTGATTGTAGACTGATTAATAACCCTAAATAGTTTAGGAGCTAAAATGAGTAAAGATTTATATATAAGAAAGAGGGAAATCAGCTAGAATTTTTGAAGGATGGAGCTAGAACTTTTTGAGCTATTTGATTGCTTGCTCAGATCATTTATTTCAATTAATAGAACGCTAAGTCTTTAAATATTCAATTGTTTAGTTTATTCTTGGCGTATATCAATACAAATAAGTGATTTAGTCTTAATAAAGGATTGGAATGATTCGGCAGAAAAACTATTTATGGGTGTTCGCTTTACTAATAATTTACTCGTGTGATACTGATTCGAAAACTGAATCATTTATTGCCAGCGGTACAGTGAATGTTAATGAGGCCCGCACATTTGATAGTCTTGAAGTAGTAGAAGAATTGAATTTAACGGAACTAGAAATCTTCTATGCCCTAAAGCTTGAAGAAAACAACGAGCATCTGTTTATAAGAAATGGGAATAATTTTGATCTATTAGTAGTAAACAAGGAGAGCTTTGAAGATCATAGCTTCATTTCTTTCAGGGAAGGTCGTGGCCCAGGAGAGGTTTTAGAAATTACCGATTATGATGTATATGAAGATAAAATTTATATATCTGACATTCGGCAAACTAAGGTCTTAATTTATGATACTACAGGTGTGTTTATCAACGAATTTCAAACACCAAATTTACTTGCAAATCGAATTCAGGTTATAAACGAAGACGCCATTCTTACCTTTACTATGCAGCTAAGCTCGCATGTTTTCCATGTATTTGACGCAGAAGGAAACGTATCAAAATCATTTATACCCACTGAGGATGAGCTGCATTATTTAATGTATTCTGGTGATATCTATGTGAGTGGAAATGAGGTTTATTTCGCAGGGACTTCAGAGCCAATCATTAAAAAATATTCCATTGACCAAGAACGACAAATTTATTCGGAAGAAGTAATTGATGGGTATGACAGCTCAATAAATTATGCTAGAAATATGGATGGTGATTTCATTAGTGCTGGATACACTGATGGAGCTTTATATAGTAGTGTAAGCCTAACTCTTACTAATAAAAGTGTACTTAATGCCGTAGATCCTAATGGGCAGAAAGGTTATAAATATGTGGATTCATACCATAGGGAAAATGGAGTTTATGAAAACAGTTATGAGTTAAAATATTATCCTCTTCTATATGGAATAGAATCCAATGATGATTATCTCTACAGTATTGAGTCTGATATTGAAAACGAGAGCACTAACTGGTTGATAAAATATAGATTCGTAAAACCTGAGATAGATAAATAAGTGCATTGTTAACGATCTTTAGACTTCTCGTATTCACTCGAAGTGACAAAAAGGTGGTTTCTATTTTTTGTCATATCGACCGAAGGGAGATATCTAAAGATTTCTTTTAACGCACTGAAATATCTAAACATCTCCAACAATCTCCGGCGTTGGAATTGAGCAGGCATAGCCTTCATTTTGCACAGCGGCAGAGAAGCAGAACATGCGCCGATTCCGACTACTGTCGGAAGAGGAATTGCATGTTGTGCCTGGCGCGGCTAAAGAAGGCCCGAATCAATTCCTGCCGGTGGCTTTTGCTCCCCTTTTGTCCATACAAAAGGGGAAGGGAAACGTTTGAGAGAGTAATCATAGCCAACTTAGGATCCTGTCCGCCAGCTGGCGGATCGCTGCACAGGAGACGGCGTTGATTGGTGTTTGGGTAAATGAATGAAATTGCCTCGCTATTAGTGAAGCAGGAGCTTCTAGAAGGCATTCCTAACGAGGACGTTGGGAACGAGGTGCGAAGGGGCTCAAACCCTGAACTAGCTTTGGGTAGTGCGTTCACTTGAGATCCTTCGTGTTAGCACCCTTCAGCCTCATCACAGCCTTTCCTACTCAGGATGACAGCTTTTATGTTTGGTTGGGTATATAAGTTAAATAGTTGCGTTATTAAACTCCGCTAGACTTCTTGTGCTCACACGAACGGGCAATGTTAAACAGAAGACATCAAGGACTACTCAAACAATTCAGCCGTAGACAGTAACGCTTTCAAGTCTTCTACTTTATGCAACTGCTCTTGGCGTTCATAGCTATGTATTAAGTTTCGAATGGTTCGGATGAGTATGTCCATATCAGAGGCCATTTGAAAGAAATCAGGACGTGGTTCAATGTTATTCTTCTTCAAAAAGAAATAGCACTGATCGTAGCTAACAACCGCTCCTTTATCATAAGGGTCTACTAGGAACTCCTCTTTATCGCCGATAAACGTAAGCATAAAATGGATGGGCATATTCACACCAAAAACGGGCAAATCGAGTCTACGAGCTATAAACATAGCAATTTGGCTCAATGAAATTGGAAGCCCTACTCTACGCTCAATCACTTGGTCTAAAAAGCAATTTGCCGGGTTGTGGTAGGTCTCGGTATCACCTCTAAAGTTGAGATCTTCGAATACGAATTTAAATAACTGCTTCGCTTTTTTTCGTTCATCAAGCTTATAGCGAATACTTGGTGCAACCATTTCTGCAAAGTGATCAAGTCGCTCTTTATAGGAAGCAGTTCTTAACGTTGGGTTGCCGAATCGCGCTAAAATAAAGAGTATATCTTCTAAATCTTTCCTGTTTTTTATACCCTGCTCAAGCTGTAATACAAAATCAGCTTGCAGTCCCTCAAAAGTTAGTGTGTGTATTAAATCGGAAACTTTTTCTTTCTGTGCGGGCTGTTTAAGATCAACGCGATACTCATCTAATAACGGCACGGCCGACTCACCTAATTCTACAAACCGTTGCTGTACACTCTCTTGTACAAATGGATCGGGGTCGTCCATAAGGTAAAGAAGCGATTCTATCTCTTTTTTCTTAATCATAGTCTATTATTACTACCTTGGCTTCAAAATAGCCATAGGTTTTCTGAAATACATTTTATTTATGGAAGTGTATACTAGTATATTTAGCCTTCAAAATTTGAAATAGAACACAGCTATGAAAATCAACGTTTCCTCTGAAATTGGACACCTTAACGGAGTAATTGTTCACACTCCAGGTCATGAAGTGTCTTTAGTGAATCCTGAATTAAAAGATGAACTTCTGTTTGATGACATCATCTTTGAAGAAGATGCCCGTGGCGAGCACCTCGATATGTTGAAGGTATTTAAAGCTGCAATGCCTCGTGATGGTCAAGTGCTCGAAATCATAGATCTGTTTTTAGATGCGGTGCAATCTGAAGATGCTAGAGGCTTTTTTATTGAGCAGTTGATTAAAGAATTCCCCGAGGAAAACTTATCAGTAATCGAAAAAGAACTTCTTGGGCTAACCCCCGATCAGTTGTTGGTATTCTCCACTCAAGGAACACTACCGGGGTCTCATAAATTTAGTTTACACCCATCGCCGAACTTACTTTTTACTCGCGATTTAGCGGCTGTTATTGACGACACCATTTTATTATCTCGTGCGGCTACTAAAACACGTCTTCGGGAATCGTTGATGATGGAAACCATCGTACAATTCCACCCACTTTTCGAAAGTGTACGCGATAAAGCGATTCGTATTTCTGGAAATCAGTCGATTGAGGGTGGGGATGTTCTGGTTGAAAGTAAAGATTTAGTGCTTATTGGGATGAGTGAACGAACGTCATTCACAGGGCTTCTGAAAGCGAGTGAAGGGTTGCTTAATCATGGTGTTAAAACGGTACTTGCTGTCGACATCCCTAAACAAAGGGCATCGATGCATTTGGATACGATATTCACTTTTGCCAGCCATAGCGAGTGCATTGCCTTTCCTCCTGCCATTATGGAGCAGCGGGATAATGTTGTAGCACTTCAAAAGCATAATGGGGGTATTGTTGCTGAAAACAGACCCTCTCTTTTAAACGCACTTAATGAGTTCTCATCTAATAACTACGAATTCATCAAATGTGGAGGCGAAGACCGAACGAATCAATTTAGAGAACAATGGACCGATGGAGCCAATGTGTTTGCTCTAGCACCAGGAGTGATTGTTGGGTATGAACGTAATACCAATACCTTCAACACGCTGGTTGATCATGGTTATTCGTATATGAATCAATTTGAATTCATTGAAGAATATGGTGAAAAAGGGCTCGATCCGAATCAAGATCACCGAATTGCCGTAAGCTTCCAAGGCCATGAATTATGCCGTGGACGAGGTGGCGCTCGTTGTATGACCATGCCTATATCAAGAGCAGTATTAAAATAAGGACTACTTTTTGAGCTACGACTCACCACAATCTAATGTAGATGCCGATTTCGAAATTTTATCTCAAAATCGGTATTCCAAAAATAAGCCTGATGCTAAAACCATAGCAAAACACCTCGGCTTATTTGTACTTACCTTTATATCTGTATCGGTAGTAGGATCGGTGTTTGTGGGTTATGGTTCAGGCTTCACACAAATAGGTCCTGTTGTATTGCCGGGTAATCAGGATCTTTTACGAGGTGTTCTATTCGCTTCCTTACTGCTTAGTTTTTTGACTTTTCATGAGTTTGGGCATTACTTCGCAGCGGTCTATCACAACATCAAAGTTTCCTTGCCCTACTATATTCCACTACCTGTGGGCATTGGGACTCTCGGAGCCGTTATTAGGATTAAAGAGAAAATTCACCGAACCAAAGAGTTATTCGATATAGGTATTGCGGGGCCAATAGCCGGCTTCATCGTTTCTTTTATCATCCTCATTGTTGGTTTCGCCAATCTGCCTGATCCTTCCCATGTGCAAAATTTTGCTGGTCACGAAGAACTAAAAGCTTATGTAGCGCAAACAGGTACCTTTCCCACGGAAGTACTTTCCAGCAATGAGGGAACGGTGATTATTTTTGGGGAGACCCTGCTTTATAACTTTTTAGCTTCTTTCTTTGAAAATGTACCTCCTCTTTGGGAGATGTATCACTACCCATTTTTATTGGCGGGCTGGTTTGGACTCTTTTTTACGGCTTTAAACCTTATGCCTGTTGGGCAATTAGATGGTGGGCACATCCTGTACAGCTTAATTGGCTACAAGAACCATAAAATTGTAGCTCGTTTATTCTATAGCTTCGTAACCATCTTAGCGGGTATTGAATTAGTGCCTCTCTTCCATGATTTACTAGGCAAATACGATACTTCTTTTGGTGCCTTAAGCTGGTTGATATGGGCCATCATTCTCTTTTCAGTGATGCAAATTGCTTTCCACCGCGAGATGAAATGGGTGAACGTACTCTTTCCGGTGTCATTACTTTGTTCGGGTCTTTACCTATATATACTTACCAATCCTAGCGATGCTCAACCTTCGCTCATATGGGGTATTTGGACTTTCTTCATCACTTTTGCTGTTAAAGTTGAGCACCCGCCGGTTACTTTTTTTGAGCCTTTATCAACCAGAAGAAAAGTGATAGGGTGGATAAGTATGCTTATATTTGTGCTCTGCATTAGTTTAAATCCAATCATTACGTTATAACAAACCATTCATGAAAAATTTCTTAGTTGTTCTAGCCATTTTAGGACTTGTAGCTTGTAATAAATCAGAATCAGACAAAGTGACCACGATGTCGCTAAGTGAAAAGGTGGAAGCATTTTTAGATGCCGACCAATATGCCGATGCACTTACATTGCTTGATCAGCAAGAAAGCACTCCTGAAGTGGAAACATTACGCGAGAAAACCCATTTAAATTATGGATTATACCTAGAGTACCGTGATTCGAATGCCACCAATATGCGCGACAAAATGAATGGTGCATTAAAGCAGTACATTGAGGTATTAAAAATTAATCCAAACAATGAGAAAGCCGTTAGCGAGATTCAGCAAATTTTAGGCATCTATTCAACCTTTCCGGATCGTAAACCCGAAGAAGCAGTGGTTGAAGACTTAAAAGAACTCGGCTTCGAAATATAATTTCACACGACCTGAGCCCTATATTCTACCATGAGTACGAATAACACACCGACCATACAAAACCGCAAAGCCCGCCACGACTACCACATAGAAAAGACCTATGAGGCTGGGCTTGCTTTACAGGGAACAGAGGTTAAATCTATTCGCCAGGGCAAAGCTTCCTTTACGGATGCCTTCGCTTATATCAAAGATGGTGAAGTGTTTTTAAAAGAGCTTTATGTGAAGCCTTACGAGCACGGCTCCTATTACAATCATGATCCACGTCGTGAGCGCAAATTGTTGCTAAGCAAAAAGGAAATTCGAGAACTCGATAAGTTTGTGCAGCAAAAAGGATTCACTTTAGTTCCTTTGAAGCTCTACTTCACAAGAGGGTTTGCGAAAGTTCAAATTGGGGTAGCCAAAGGTAAAAAGAGCTTTGATAAGCGTGATAGTATCAAAGAAAAGGATGTTAAACGTCAGTTAGATCGCAACATCAAAGGCACCTATAAGGTGAACCTATAGCGTACTGCTTACTTTTAGAATGGCTATACAAAAACAAAGCCCCAACCTTTCGGATGGGGCTTTCATGTATTTGAGAGAAGGCCTATAAGCCGGATTCTGTTCCTCAGTCTATGACTGATTCGGTGATCATTTATCTGGTGCATTCCACCCGATGGCGTTACGACAAGTGGCGCATACCATCCTACATGAACTTGCACCCCGCGAGGTTTACCGTGCCCCCTCTGTTGCCTTCGGGGCGGTGAGCTCTTACCTCACCTTTTCACCCTTACTCCGATAACAATCGGAGCGGTTTGTTTTCTGTTGCACTGTCTGTCTCGCTAACGTTGCCATTAACGATCCTCTGCTTCGCTCGAAAGATCGCAGAGCGCGGTACTTGTTGGTGTCCGGACTTTCCTCCCCATCTCCTAAGAAATGAAGCGATCACCCGGCCTTCTCGATTACAAAGATACAGCTTTATTCGTAATTCAAATAATAAGGCTGATTCAAATAAAAAAGGGAAGCCGTTAAGCATTCCCTTTTAATGTGCTGATCACAGTGTTTAAACTATAAAAACACCATTTTATATCGTTAGTTGCTTCTTAGCTTCGTCAAAGAATGATTGATCTACAACGATACGACCGCTGTTTTCATCAATAATAACTTTATTCATTCTTCTAACTTCAACCTGAGTTTGTGGAGGAAGTGCCATTCCAAAAGCAGCGCCACGATCCATAGCTACAACAGCAATACCGTTGTTAAGCCCTTCACGTAAGCGGTTATAGCTACGTAAATATCTTTGATCTACTTCTTTCTCAACTTCTTTACGCTTCTTAAGCAATGCTTGCTCTTCTTCTTCCGTAGACTTAGTAACCGACTCAAGGCTATCGCTTTTTTCTTCAAGCTCAGCTTTAGCAGCATCTAATTCTTGGCTAGCTTCTTCAATCTCAGGATCGATTTCTTCTTGGCGCTTTTCAATTTCAGCTAAACGCTTTGTTGCGTTTTCTACAACTTGCTTCTGCGCTTCAATTTCTTTGGTTAGTGCGTCGTACTCGCGGTTGTTACGCACAGATAGTTGCTGGTCTTCGTATTTAGAAGTTTTTTCAGCTGAGCTGGCAACTTCTAATTTCAAGTTATCATACTCAACTTGAAGATCTGTTTTCTCTTGCTCTAACTTAGATAACCTTGCTTCTTTTCGAGCGATGTCAGTCTCAATATCTAAGATCTCTTCCGGTAAATCGCCTCTTAATTGCTTAAGCTCGTCTATGCGGCTGTCTATGTATTGTAAATTTGCTAGTTGTTGAAGTGCTTCTTTCATGGATTGCTTCTTCAGCTTGTTTGGATGGATTGGGGTTTATGGTCTGATACATATACTTGCATCGGATTGGTAACAACCTGGGTTACCGTAACGGAAAGGTCGTCGAATGCCTCTGAAATCTCATTTTTCAGGGCTTCTGCTACAGGGAACTCACTTTCGTAATGGCCTACATCTACCAACAAGAAATCTTCTTGCTCGGTAAAGTATTCATGATATTTTATATCAGCTGTTACAAAAGCATCGGCTCCTTTAGCAATGGCTTTATTTTTAAGAAATACACCTGCACCGCCACATACGGCTACTTTTTTGATACGCTCTACATCACCACTAAAGCGGATGGCTTGTACATTTAACGCTTGTGATACCAGGTGTAGAAACTCTTCTTTCCCAACGCCTTCTTCTGGGTAATCGCCTATCACACCCATTCCAAAGTTTTTCGAAGTGGATGCTAAATCGGTTACTTGAAGAGCGCCGTCTTTAATCAGGCCTTCTTTCTTCAGTCCTTTCTTAAGTGCAGGAAGGTTGTGCTTATCAATAATAGCTTCAAAACAACGTAAATCAGCTTCTCTACTTTCAACACTATAATGATGTACGTTCTCGGCCGAGTAGTAATTCAATAGTTTTACCATCGAATCGCTGTTCTCAACTGCGCTAACTAGGCTGATTTTTTTAGAAATCTCGTAGTTCTTAGTAAGGAACTTCAAGTTGTCTAAGCCCAACATATTGGCCAGTACAAATGAAACGCCATCAAGGGCTGCATCTAAGTTTGTATGGGCTACTAATAAACTGATATCGTTCTTAATCAGTTTGTAGATAATTTTACCTTGTTCGTTGGTGGGATTAATACTTCCAATCTTACTAAAGATTAGTGGATGATGAGCAACAATAAGTTCTGCATTGGCAGCAATGGCTTCATCAACAACTGCATCTGTAATGTCTAAGCAGGTGATTACGTTTGTTACCTCTGCATCTGGGTCGCCTACAAGAAGGCCGACATTATCGTAATCCATTTTAGTACCCGGAGGAGCCCACTGGTTAAGGAAGGTAGTGATATGTCGGATCTTGGTTGCCATTTTTATCTATTTACCTCTCTTAAGGTTAAGATAAGTTGGCCCGACGAAGCAGGTATTGGGTTTTTTAAAGTCAGCTTGATCAATAACTAATTTATTTTAGGCTTTCTTTGAGCTTCCAAAAATAAGGTTATTTCATGAATGATAAAAGGATATATTTGTTTTGTTTAAGTAAACTTCACAAAGAAAAAGCGTTTTTAAATGGATAGTCATCAAATCTCTTCCAATTTAGCAACTGTAAAACAACGAATTTCTAAGGCCTGTGCCGATGCTGGCCGCGATCCGAATGAGATCACTCTTGTGGCTGTAAGTAAAACTAAGCCAACAAGTTATATTGAGTATGCTATGGAACATAAGCAAGTTCATTTCGGTGAAAACCGCATGCAAGAGCTGGATGATAAAATGACGGAGTTAGCGGGCAAAAACATCGAGTGGCACATGATTGGCAACCTTCAAACCAATAAAATTAAATTTATTGCAGATCGTGTGCATTGGGTTCATTCCATTGAAAAGTTGAAGTATTTAAAAGAATTTGAGAAACGTGCCGCCGACGCTAATCATCATGTAAAGGCACTTATACAGGTTAATATCAGTAATGAAAAACAAAAGGGCGGCTGTAAACCCGAAGCACTGAAAGACCTTTTACTCGCTTCTCAATCGTTTAAGCATGTTACGGTGTGTGGCCTCATGGGCATGGCTACTTTCACAGATGATGAGAGCGAAGTACGCAGTGAATTCAAATTACTTAAGTCACTATTCGACGAGCATAAACAGTATAGCGAGGGCAGTGTTCAGCTCGAGCACATTTCGATGGGTATGAGTAACGATATGGAAAT
Source organism: Balneola vulgaris DSM 17893 (assembly GCF_000375465.1). Taxonomy (NCBI): domain Bacteria; kingdom Pseudomonadati; phylum Balneolota; class Balneolia; order Balneolales; family Balneolaceae; genus Balneola; species Balneola vulgaris. The sequence goes on along the minus strand of NZ_AQXH01000004.1, from coordinate 130,806 downwards.
AGCCATTCAAGAAGGAGCAACTATGCTTCGCATTGGCAGTGATATATTTGGAGCTCGCAACTAAGATTCATTTATTACGTAGTCGGCACCATTAATCTAATCTCAACAAACTTAGGGCGTTATGTTATTTGGTTTACCTTGGTGGGCTCTCATCCCACTTTCCGCAATTATTGGTGGTTTATTTATAGAGTACCGCAAACAAGAACTCAAAGCCGAAGAGAAGCGCATGGCGAGTTCAAAAGAGATCAATGAACTTCGAAAGATTATTCACAATCTGAAAGGTCGCATTGATGATTTAGAAGCTACCGTTTCATCAAATGCGGCTACACAAAAGAAAAAGGTTCCCTTAGATGACATCGAAATAAAAGATGATTACCATCAAGAACCCCCTTCGGCATCTGGAACTAGAACAAACGCATAGAGGAAGTTATGGGAGAAGAAGAGTTTATAATAGCCCTAGTGGGCATAGTTTTTGGTACAGGTTTCACGATGTTTCTATTTTGGAATATCTTCAGCATCGTGAAAACTTGGTTGAACCGTAAAAGCGGTACAAGCCAAGGTGAGATCAATCCTCAATTTTTTAAAGCTCTGGGTGATTTCAAAAAAAGCACCGAACGCCGTATTGCTAATTTAGAAAGCATTGTTGCCGAGCTGGAAGAAGAAAAAATTCGTATTCACGAGAACCCAAATGCTACTGGCGAAATAGAGATTGAAGAACCAGAAATCCGCACATCATCAAAAGATGATAACAACAATAACTTGCGGAACATGTTAAATGAATAAATAGTACTTTCATGTAGCTTAGGTTCACTTAAATTCATTGCTCTTATGAAACTTACACCCCTAGAAATTAAGCAACAGCAATTCGAGAAAGCACTTCGCGGTTATGATGTAACCGACGTTCAGTCTTTTCTTACGCTAGTTTCTAATGAAGTAGAACACCTCCTTAATAAAAACAAAGAACTTGAAGATCAGATCGAGAAATTGAATGATCGAGTTCGACATTATGAACGTGTTGAAGAAGCTTTACACGAAACACTTCAAACCACAAAAGAATCGGTAGCCCAAAAACTGGACGGGGCAAAAACAGAAGCTGACAATCGTATTGCGAAAGCAGAGATGCAGGCCGAAGCAATTATTAAGGATGCGAACCACCAACGTCTTCAAATTCGCCAGAATATTCTTCGACTACTGGATAAGCGTGAAGAAATTATAGCTGGCATGAGTTCTTACCTCGAAAACTCAATGAAATCATTAGATCAGTTTGGTAAAGATGAAGCGGGGGTATACTCGGTTCCTAAAGAGGAAGCTCTTATCCAAAGTGAAGTTCAGGAAGAGGAAACTACTTCAAGTGATGACCAAGACGTGGAAGCTGAGGAAACGGAAAACAAATCTTCTCGCTTTCAATTAGATATGGAAACGCCAGACAATGAATCTTCATTAGAGGATGAAGATCATGCCTACCCACCTGGTAGTGACCGATTAGACGACATATTGGACGAATTAGACTAACTAACAATTTTAGAACATGGCATTTGACACTGTTGAAGAATTCCGCGCTAAACGCAGTGAAGCGGTACAATACATTCAATCTCAAACAGATTTCACTCCTGAATACCTCATTATTTTAGGTACCGGTTTAGGCCAATTAGCCGACGAAATTGAGGTTACACATGCTATCGAATACACCGATATCCCACACTTTCCAACCTCCACGGTAGAAAGCCACGCCGGAAAGTTGTTATTCGGCACCCTTGGCGGGAAAGCAGTAGTAGCTATGCAGGGACGTTTTCATTTCTATGAAGGCTATACCATGCAGCAAATTGCATTTCCAGTACGCGTGGCAAAGATGCTTGGCGCCCATACTCTTTTTGTGAGTAACGCTTGTGGTGGAATGAACACCAACTTTGAAGCGGGTGATATCATGATGATTAATGATCACATCAACTTCTTAAGCGACAACCCACTTATTGGCCCCAACGACGATCAATTAGGTCCACGTTTCCCAGATATGAGTGAGCCATATACCGAGCGTTTGATGGATATTGCTCGAAATGTGGCACTTGAGAAAAACATTCGGATGCATGAAGGTGTTTATCTTGCTATTTCTGGTCCGATGCTTGAAACCAAAGCAGAGTACCGATATATGCGCCAACTTGGCGCTGATGTTGTTGGAATGAGCACCGTTCCGGAAGTAATTGCCGCCGTTCATATGGGCATGGATGTTCTAGGAATTTCAGTGATTACTGACGAATGCTTCCCAGATGCTTTAAAACCCATTAATCTTGAACAAATTTTCGCTGCAGCGGCCGTCGCCGAGCCTAAATTGACGCAAGTTATGGTGAATGTTTTAGAGCGACTTTAAACAACTTTTTATCCACAAAAATCGTTATTTTTCCACACGCTATTGTGTTGTTGATAAAAAATCGTTTTCTATCAACAACCTAGATAATTGTAGTAAAAGCGCTTATGAGTATTGACGGTTTCGATGGTGAGCTTTGGGACGAATTTCGTTGGGAAGCCCACCTCGATGAAGTAGAAAAAAAGAGTGAACAACTCCGCAAATTCATCTCCTCTGATCAAAAAGGCACAGTACCCCGCTGGATAACTTTGCTTAAGGAAAGTTTAAGTGAAGATGACGCCTTTGAGGCCTATGTAGAAGAAGAACTTCTTCTCGATGAAGCTTATTTCCCTGAAGAAGAAGATGACTGGGAAGATGAAGACGATTTCGACGAAGAGGATTTCCTCTTTGGAATGGATAGTGACGATTTATTCGACTTAGGCGATGAAGACTCGGACGATTATGATGCCGGAGAAGAGTGGAAGAGCTTAAGTGAAGAATTCGCCCTTTCTGATAATGGTTCGCTCGATAACCTAAAGCTCTTTATTGATGCCCGTGAGCTTGCTGTAGACACCTTAAAGTGGGCCGAGACTATTGCGCCTACCCTTCAAAATGAAGCCTTCCTAAATTATGTAGGGGATAGCTTAAAGATTGCAGCTAAACTTGCTGGCGGATACTCTTTTGGTTTCGAACACGAGTATATAGGAGCCAACATTGCTTATACTAAAAAGGCACTGAAATACGCTAACGCTGCACTTTCGAATTTACAGACACTAAAAGGAGCTCAAATCTTTACTGCTCCTGAATATGCTGAATACCACGCTCGTCTTTTTGAATTGAGAAACGATGTTGGGATTTACGTTCAGCAACTGAGAGATCGATTTAACTCAGCTTTTGATTAAAAATTAGCAAGGAGATGAAATTTCATCTCCTTTTTTCTTCTGTACTTCGCTTTTCATCGAGAATATCCTATTGTTCATCGAATACTTTTCACCCAAGGATTATAGGTTCGTTTATTTGACATGAACTTTAATCAATCAAAGATTCATGAAAACCAAGTACACACTTTTACATACCCTAATATTTACATCTGTATTGATATCGGGCTGCTTTTTGCAATCTGTGCACCCACTTATCACTGAAGAACAAGCCATGTTGATGCCTCAGCTTGAAGGCTCTTGGGAAGATGGCGATAACCGATGGACTTTTTTCCGTAGTGAAGCGCAATCACCCGGATTAGATATAGATCAATTTGACGATCTAGGAGATATAGAATTAGAAACGGATTCAAATGGTCGACGCTATATTACCAACCCAAATATGTATTTGGTGTATATCGAAAGCATCGATGGATCTGAAAACCCCTCTTTACTGTTAGGATATTTTGGGGAAGTAGGCGAAGCTACTTATTTAGATTTAACAGTAGTTAGCTATGGCGTTGATCCCAGTTTTGAGAACTGGCATACCTTCCCCGTTCATACTTTCTCTAAGATTGAATATGTAGATGAGCAGTTACACATCAGCATATTTGATAGTGAATGGATACAAGAACTAATCACCTATAATCGTGTTCGTATCAAACATGAAAACATAAATGGTGAAGTTTTGATTACTGCTTCAAATAAGGAATTACGCAAGTTTGTGCAGAAATTCAGCGACGAGGAAGAAGCATTTGCCGACCCTATTAAATTAAATAAGGTGCAATGATTTCGGCAGCTAGACACATCATTACATCAAGAATCACCCAAAGTCTTATCTATTGGGTGATATCTTTTGCAATCTGTTTACAGATATTTAGTCGAGCGGATGAGATCTTAATCATTGATTACATTTATGTGTTCTTATTCCATATCCCATTTTTCGTAGTGGTTACTTTAAATACCTTTAGTGCCATTCCCTACTTTTTAAAGCGCTACGGTATTTGGGTTTATCTGATCATGATCATTCCCTTTTATGGGATTACAGTTGGATTATATCAATTGGCCTTTGGCCCAATAGCAGAGTTTTTATTTCCTTCTTTTTATTTCGTTGCTATACATAGCCCATTAGAGTTGTTTGGCATAATGATGATTTACTTGGTGAGTTCATCGCTCATTGAGTTTTCGAAATCATGGTTCAAGGAAAAGGAAGCTCAATTGGAAATAGCCAAGCTAGAGGATGAGCTTTCAAAAAATGAACTTAGGTTATTGAAGGCTCAAATTAATCCCCATTTTTTGTTTAACACTTTGAACTCTATTTACGGTGAGGCCCTTCAGAAGTCGGATAAAGCACCGAACATGATACTAACCTTATCTGAGATGCTTAGGTATGTGGTAGATAATATTGAAAATGAACAAGTGCCTCTGGAAGATGAGCTTAGCTATATCACAAACTATGTGGAGTTACAAAAAAGTAGACTCTCTCATCCTAATCGCGTGAATTTTTCCTGTAAGGGTGATGCTTCAAATTATACTATTGTCCCATTACTGCTTATCAACTTTGTTGAAAACTGTTTTAAACACGGCACTGTTTCAGGCTTACAAGATTTCATTGATATTGAGTTAACCGTTCAAAACCGAGTACTAAGGCTGAATACCAAAAACTCTGTGAATACTACGGAGATCACTGAGCCCCAATCAGATTTAGCTGAAATCCAAAAAGTAGGGTTCCATAACACCGTGCGAAGGCTGGAAGTTTATTATGAGGATAACTATGAGTTGAACTTCGAAGCTAAGCCTCTTACTTACGAACTTACATTAACCGTACAACTAAGCTAATGCGTTGTTTAATCATTGAAGATGAACCCATCGCTCGAAATATACTTAAGGGGTATATAGAGGACGTGCCGCATCTTGAATTGGCAGGAGAATGTGAAAATGCATTGGAAGCTTTAGAATTTTTGAAAAATGAATCGGTGGAGCTTCTTTTTCTAGACATCAATATGCCAAAGTTAAGCGGGATAAGCTTTTTAAAGACATTGAATAATCCCTCAGCTGTGATTTTAACTACGGCCTATGCTGAATTTGCACTGGAGAGCTACGACTTAGGCGTGATCGATTATCTACTCAAACCTTTTTCATTTGAGCGGTTTTTAAAAGCGGTTCAAAAAGTAGCTCAAGTTTCTAAACCTACATTGCCGAATAAAACAGAAGGTTTTTTAATCGTTAAGTGCGATGGAAAAACCTATAACCTAAAGCACTCATCCATTTACTATGCAGAGTCGAAAGGGGACTACATAACCCTAGTAAATGAAGAGCACACCCTAACCTTCAATAAGACCATGAAGGGTTTAGAGGAGGAACTTGGAGGGCATTCATTTCAACGTGTGCACAAATCTTACCTCGTAAATATGGAGCATGTGCGATTTGTTGAAGGCAACATCATCCATATACACACAAAAGAAATACCCATCGGCAATCATTATAAAGAGAGCTTTATGAATGCCTTTTCAAGGCAGTAAATAGAAACGGAACTTAGTTAGCTGAAGCGCCGAAGGGAACAGCAGGTAATTCTATTTCTTTGCCTTGTATTCTAACCTGACGGGGGAGTTCTTCACGCAAAGTTCTGTCGGGGAACTCCAACTCAAAATTATACTGAAGGATGCGACCTTTATAGAATTGGCCAAAATTTACCGTTACCGAGAACACACTGTCTTTTGGAGAAGTGTCTTTTAAATAAAGCTTAGGGGCACTATTTAGTGGTGGGAAGCCACCTAAAACTCTAATTTTGTCTTTCGTTGGATCAAATAGCTTCTGCTCCATAGCATCAGCCATATCAATCTGAAAAGTTATTTTTGTTTGAGCTTCTGCATCCTCAATGATCAATATTGAGCAGAATATAAGGGTCAATAAAACTACTAAGTATTTCATGTCTAAAAGCTTAATTAGATGCTAATTCATCGTCTTTGTTCACAACTCTATCTTTCCATGAAAGAATAGAAAACACACTTTCTCTTGGGAAATGAGGCGGAATAGAATACCTCAATCGGTCATCATAGTTATACTTCTTTGCATAACCCGTGTCTCCAGTCCAACTGCCAAAAGTTCCTACAGGACCTCTACTCTTTTGAATGATACCACCCAATAGGTTCAGGTTTCCTTTAAAACCATTTCGGTTATAATCCTCTACTACAAATGAATCTCCAAGTGCCATAATTGAGCCGTGTAAAGTCAGGTCACTGGATCCATTATCGGCATGTGCATTTTTATCAACAATTACATTCTTCTCGCTTACCAGACCGAGTAAATCAGTGGAGTTTGGATTGGTTCGAGGATCATCCACGTATTCGATGTCACCCAAGATTTCCATATTTTCTTTAGAGTGAAGAGTGATCGGTCCTTTCACTTTCCCTTTCACAAAGGCTTCACGAGAAGTAGATATTAAACCTTTATGTACTGAAGCTGGATAATTAACTCCACTACCCCATACATTGTTGGCATAATCGTACTGATAAATATTCACACTTCCATTACTTTGAAATAATGCGATAATCGCTCTATCAAAATGGAGACCTTCTGTTTTAGCACTTCGTTCTAAGTTTGAAATCTGTGTGGCTCCAGGCAGATTTTTAACAGGCGAGTTAAAGTCTGTAGTACTTTGGAAGTCAGGGTTATCTCCCAAAAGGTTTCTACTTCTCCACATACTTGGGCTTGTTACGGCTCCGTAAAAAGTAGGGGTTCCAGAAATATGAAAAGCATCATTTGTATGAACAGGACCTGTAATCTCATCCTTACTGTGGAAATAAATATCGGCACCACCTAATAGCGTACTTTTTTCAATATCACTGAAGTAAGAGTATTTTGAAAAGGAATCACGGCGCATCATTACTTCGGTAATTACTTCATAGCCATCATACGTGGCTTTACTGTATAGTAAAATCTTATAAGAATCCCAGCCTCCTTCACCCACTGTAATACCGTCAGGGTAACTAGAACTTCTAGCATCATATACTTCTAACTCAGCCTCTCCTGGGAGTAAATCTCCAGACTCTAAACTGCCTGTCCATTCGTTGTCGATGGTCAGTTTCTCGATGGCCGTTGTGATTAAACTTACCGATGAGTTACGTGCTTGAACTTCAGCAACGCTTTTCTCTGATTTGCCCGGTAACATACCGGCTCTCTTGTTGTTAGATGCAATGATGATGCCGGCTAAAATAACCAGTCCACTCACCAGTAATAACATGGAACGTCCCATAGTCTCTCCTTAAAACATTAAGTTGTTTGGTATAATCGTTCGCTTCCAAACGGAACGATAATAATTGGCCTCACCCGCTCTATTGGTGTAGTATGGCTCTCCTGATTCTTGCACGATTTCTATTTCAATCTGCTTAATTACATTAGGATCGGTGGTTGCCTGACCCTGCCCATTAAAATATTTCAACTCGAAATGGGTAACGGTATAAGTACTAATCTCTTCGTCACCAGTTCCACCGTTTGGGGTGGGGTCCCAGGTTCGAGTTAAGATGTAATCATTAGGGTTGGTGGTTGAACCAGCGGCAGTGTTGCTAAATGTCCATACAACCACATCATAATCTAAGTTCTTTGTTTCATCTCCATCAAAAATATCGCCTTTGAACTTCATGGTAGTGCCTGTGTTTATCAGGAAGTTATCAGCAGTACCGGTGTTATAGCCAAGACGAGAGATGTCGTTAGTGAGCACTGTAACAAGATCATCAATTTTGTTTTGAGCAATTACACTAGTGGTTGTCTCTATGGTAGAGTTCATCACTGAGTTGTTAAATGCCAAAACGGAGATGAGCATAAGCCCACCTATCACAAAACTTGTTACAATACCTACATTCATTTTTCAAATGCCTTTATATACTTCAACTCAACCTGAACATTTGGACTAATACTTTTATTAATTACTTTAACCGTAATCAGATATCGGTTTACAAGGAGGTCGTTTTCTTTAATTAATTCTGAGGTAGCTTCCATAGTGAACTGGTCATTATACTGGTCGCTGCTACCATACGATTCAATAATGGTTCTTGGGTAGTTCGTATACTTATAAGAATTGCTACCTGCTTTCAATACTTGCTCGCTATCTCTACTTAACAATTTTACTTGATCAATTTCATTTTGTGCAATGGCTATAGCACGATATTCAATATCCGATCTCACTACAGTATCTGAAGTATTCATAAAACTCTTTGCAGTGTTGGTTGTCAACATTGAAAAGATGATCATTGCAGCTGATAAATAAATAATGTCTGTATAGTCACTCATTGAAATGTCCTAAATGGTTTTACTGATTACGAAGATTGTCTCTCTTTGGATTATTTTATCCACAATCATTAACGGCATAAAGATACGACTTATAAAGGCCACAACTAGCTAATTGGGATTAGCCTTTATTAATGTTAATGCCGTTTTAAATGCTTTTATAAGCTGTTTTTGCCTCTTTTCATTTACGCACAATGGTAGTTAGTTTTGATGCGTAATTATTATAGATGAACTAAATTCTCCACAGGTCATTAGTTGTTTATGCAACTTAACCCGCTATATAGCAGTGGTTTACCACTCTATAGGGATTCACCATTCAACCCCCTGACAGCTTAAAATTTCGAAACGAATGGGCATGATTTTTGTTTAATGTTTTATAGTTCAATGTTAAACTAAATATCAAAAACCACAATAATGCAACTATTAGAATCCTTTCAACTAGCTTCACTTTCTCTAACAAACAGAATTGTGATGGGACCAATGACTAGAAATAGAGCCAGCGAAGGTAACACACCAAACGACTTAATGACCACCTATTACCGCCAGCGTTCGAGTGCTGGACTGATCATTACGGAAGCCACCCAGATTTCTGAACAAGGAATCGGATATCCGAATACCCCAGGGATCCATACTAAAGAACAAATTGAAGGCTGGAAGCCGATTAACACTGCTGTACACGATGAAGGCTCTGCCATTTTTCTTCAATTGTGGCATGTAGGTCGTGTTTCCCATTCTGATTTTCATAACGGCGACTTACCCGTAGCTCCATCGGCGATCCCTGCTGAAGGCAAAGCATTTACCCCAACAGGCTTCAAAGACTTTGAAACTCCTAGAGCACTAGATACGGATGAAATTCCAGGTATTATTGAAGACTTTCGCCAAGCTGGATACAATGCAAAAGAAGCAGGCTTTGACGGTGTAGAACTACATGCTGCAAACGGTTATTTAATTAATCAGTTTTTGGAAGATGGCTCCAATACTAGAGATGATCAATATGGTGGATCCATAGAACAAAGAGCCCGACTCTTATTCGAGGCATTGGATGCGTTGCTTGAAACTATGGATGCGAGCCAAATTGGAATCCGTCTTTCGCCAAATGGGTATTTTAATGGCATGCACGATTCGAACCCACAAGAGTTGTACACCTATGTATTGAATAAACTAAGTGAGTACAATCTTGCCTATGTTCATTTTGTGGAAGAAGAGCGACCTGAAGGCGAACGCTATGCTCACTATCCTAATAATGTATTAGACACTTACGGTCCAGCATACAACGGAAACATTATTGTATGTGGAAATATGACAAAGGAGAAAGGAGAGGCGTTGATTGAAGCTGGAAAAGCGGACCTTATTGCCTTTGCTCGAGATTATATTTCAAATCCTGATTTACCGACTCGGTTTGCGGAGGGCATAGACTTAACCCCTGCCGATCAATCTACGTTTTATGGGGGCGGCGCTGAAGGGTATACCGATTATGAGTTTGCAATGGCCCCTACGGTTTAGTTTTCTGTTCATTTGGTTCATATAAACAAAAAAAGCCACTTCTATAACAGGAAGTGGCTTTTCTGATTTTGGTACGCCCGGGAGGGTTCGAACCCCCAACCCCCAGAGCCGAAATCTGGTACTCTATCCAGTTGAGCTACGGGCGCATATTTAAGAGCGACAAATATAGTAATCTTATCTTTCAGTTACTTAATTAACATAGCGTCGCCGAAGGAATAAAACCTATACTTCTCCGAGATTGCATGCTTGTAAACTCTATGCATTCCCTCAAAGCCCATCAACGCTGAAACAAGCATAAGTAACGTGCTTTTGGGAAGGTGGAAGTTGGTAACGAGTGCATCAACCGCTTTGAAAGTGTAACCCGGAGTTATAAAGATATCGGTATCACCATTTTGGGGCTCGAAGCTTCCTTGATCTGAAGCCAACGACTCTAACACTCTCACACTCGTTGTACCTACCGCTGTGATGTGCTTCGCAACGGTTAGTTCTTGTGCCGTTTCTGGAGTTAGTTGATACCATTCGCTATGCATTACATGCTCATCCAATTCCTCTGTTTTCACTGGAGCGAATGTTCCTAACCCTACATGCAGTGTAACTTCAGATCGATGAATGCCTTGGCTTTCTAATTTCTCCAGTAGCTCGTCGGTAAAGTGAAGACCCGCTGTTGGAGCTGCTTTACTTCCTAAGTCTTTAGCATACACTGTTTGATACTCAGACGCTAAGGATTCGTCTTGCTCTATATAAGGGGGAAAAGGCGTGAACTTATAATCCTGCAGTTCGGCACTGTCTAAGTTGTGGCTGAGCTGAAGTGTTCTCAATCCATCTTCGGCTACATGAGTAACTGTGGCCGTTACTTCCTCGGTTAACTGAACAACTTTACCGACTTTGAACTTCTTGCCCGGTCGCACAAGGGCTTCTATAGTGGTGTCGTTTCGAACGGAGGTTACAAACAGTTCTTTTTTCCCTCCATCAAACATCAGGCGGCACTTTTCCACTTTGCTGTTATTTACAACAAGGCGAGTGGACGTATCAAGATACTTCCCAATGTTATAGAAATAGTCGTCGGTAATGGTTTTAGTGGCTCTATCATACACCAACAAACGGGCATGGTCGCGCGGATTTGCAGGCGACTGTGCGATGAGTTCTTCAGGTAGATGATAGTCGAAATCAGAGAGGGTGTAATTCATTCCTCAAAGATAAAGGCTTTTAGACTTCTTTACTTATGAAACCTTCTCTAAAATCGATAACACGGCAGCTTTTACGCCTTCAATACCAATTCCTACTTCATTATGAAGTTCTTCTTGGGTTCCATGTTCAACTATACGATCTGGAATTCCTAGAATCTTAAGCGTTGGTCTGTCTCGTTTCTCCACTAGATATTCGGCTACGGCACTACCAAAGCCACCCAGACGCGCGCCGTCTTCGATAGTGATGATATGGTCATATTCCTGACATATCTGATCTAAGAGCTCAATATCGAGCGGTTTCGCAAATCGCATATCATAATGCCCAATCTCTATACCTTCTTCTGAAAGCTGATTGGCTGCAGTAGTGACATATTTACCAATAGGTCCGAAGCTTAATACTGCTACATGATCCCCTTTTCGAAGTGTAACGCCTTTACCAATTTCCATGGTTTCAAAGCCTTCAGGCACTACCATTCCTGTTGCTTTACCACGAGGGTATCGTATAGCCCATGATGCGTCTTCATACGTAGAAGCGGTGTACATCATGTCTCTAAGTTCTTTTTCGTTTAGAGGAGAAGAGATTACCATATTTGGAATCGCTCTCATAAAACTGATGTCGTAGGCACCATGGTGAGTTGGACCATCTGCACCTGCAAAACCAGCTCTATCAATACAGAATACTACGGGTAATTTCTGAATAGCTACATCATGTACAAGTTGGTCGTAACCTCTTTGTAAGAATGATGAATAGATGGCACAGAATGCTTTTTTACCTTCGGCTGCAAGTCCTGCTGCAAAAGTAACGGCATGTTGTTCTGCAATTCCAACGTCAAAGGCTCGGTCTGGAAAGGTGTTCATCATCGGCCATAAACTCGAACCACTTGGCATCGCTGGCGTCATGCTCACAATGCGTTCGTCTTTTGCCGCTAACTCAACCAGTGCTTCACCAAATACATCTTGGTATTTTGGAGCGCCTTTGGTTGCTGGCGCTGGGTTGATGGCTTTACCCGTGATTTTATCAAAAGGACTACTTGAGGCATGCCATTTTGTTTGCTCGCGTTCAGCAGGAGCAAAGCCTTTTCCTTTTACTGTAACTACATGAAGTAACTTTGGACCTTTTACCGTTTTAAGGTCTTCTAAAGTTTTGCGAAGTCCATCAACATCATGGCCGTCGATTGGGCCGTAGTATTTAAATCCAAGTGCTCTAAAAAGGGATCCAGGTGTTAAAGCGGCCGTAACTGCATTTTCTAAGCGTGATGCCACCTTACGCATTTTATCACCTGCAGCTTTGAAGTGCCCCAACATATCGTAAATCTCGTCACGCATTTTGTTGAAGGTCTTGCTGGTAGTGATGTCGGCTAAATATTCTTTTAAAGCACCCACATTAGGATCGATGCTCATATTGTTGTCATTCAAGATCACCAATACATCACTGTTCATAGCTCCGGCATTGTTCAAGCCTTCAAATGCTAAGCCTGCGGTCATGGAACCATCGCCAATTACGGCTACAACTTTTCGATCTCCTTTGTCTAAGTCGTTCGCTACCGCCATACCTAATGCTGCAGAGATAGAAGTTGAGGAGTGTCCCACCCCAAAGGTATCGTATTCACTTTCAGATCTTTTTGGAAATCCTGAAAGTCCGCCATACACACGGTTTGTATGAAATTGCTCTCTTCGACCTGTTAAAATCTTATGACCATAAGCTTGATGGCCTACATCCCAAACCAGTCTATCTTCGGGTGTATCGTACACATAATGAATAGCTGTAGTCAATTCAACCACACCTAAACTCGCCCCAAAATGACCTCCGTACACGGAAACCATATCGATGATATACTCTCTTAATTCATCACAAACTTCTTGTAAGTCTTCCGGCTTTAATTTCCTTAAGTCGTTGGGTGAATTTATAGTAGCCAGCAATTTGCCTGGCTCAGGTCTGCGTTTTTCCATATCAATGATAATTAGCTATTAGCTTCGTTCACCTGCTCAATTCTTAATTCAGCATCATTCAGGATCTCTGAACAAAAACGGGAAAGCTTAACTCCTTCTTCATACAATTTAACCGATTGCTCCAACGTGATGGATTCATCTTCTAATTGGGAGACTATTGTTTCCAGTTCTTTTAAAGCCTCCTCGAAGCTTGGGCGTTCCTTTTGATCCATTAAATTTTCTTGTGTATCTCTAGATTTTTTGAATTGTTCCCTAAAGTAAGGGTTTATATTGTAAAAGGCTCGTGTTGCCATCTAGTACCAATGAACCCTTTTTAAATGTTTTCCATTCGACTGGAATATCAATGCGCGGTCTCTACTGGTGTAATAGATTTCGGGAACAAATGCCTTTAAACGTAGAACGGCTTCTGCATGTGGGTGCCTAAATCGATTTTGTTCAGCTACAGAAACGATGGCTATCTCAGGGGTTAATTGTTGAATGAATTCAATGGTAGAACTCGTATTACTCCCATGATGACCGACTTTCAACACATCAATATCTAGCAGGGAAGCATAATTGGAAAGAAGCCTACGTTCTTGGTGTTCTCCTGCATCGCCTACAAATAGAAACTCGTTTTCTCCATATATTAAGTTCAAGATTAAAGAGTGTTCGTTCGGATCATCGCCCACCAAATTTTGAGGACCTAACACCATCGCTTTTGTTGACGCATCTAAGTTTAGGAAATCGCCCGATTGTAGTTGTCGTATCGGGAGTTTCATTTTTTTGGCGAGGGTAAGATACCTTTGGTATAATTCTGAATCGTATCTATAGCCTGAATGATAAAGAGTGTCGATGGGGATGGATTTCATTAACTCAACAATACCACCGATATGATCTGCATGTGGATGTGAAAGAAACACACCATGAATCCTTTCCACGCCTTTAAATTTTAAATAAGGAAGGATTACATACTGAGCCGAATTACCACTTGGCGACCAAACACCCGCATCAATGAGAAAGGTTTTTTGATCTGGAGTGTGTACAACTGCGGCGTCGCCTTGACCTACATCTAAAAATACCACTTCCAAAATGGGTGTACTTCTTTTCTCGTGAATTTGAAGAATGAGGAATACGCCTATCAAAGCGAGAAATATTCGTAAGTACTTCCATTTAATAGCCGACTGTCTCCATGAGGCTACTAATGCAACGGCAGAAATCCATAAAAGAAATATCCATAAACTCGGCTTATCAACGGTATGCCACGACCATTGATACGTTGTTGAATACTGAACAAAGGCCTGCATCCATTCTAAAAAATAGTTAACGGGGAGAATGAGTAATTCCGACAAAGGCATCCATATAGTAGAAACAAGAAGTGCTAACAATGCTAAGGGCACTACCAATGCCAAAAGGGGTACAAAAAGGGCATTAGCAATGGGACTGATTAAGGATATTTCTCCGAAATAATAAGCCTGAAGTGGATAGAGCCCTAGTTGAACGATTACGGAAAGAATCACAGCCATCAAAGGAGCGCCAAACCATTTAAGCCGGACCCAATAGGGTAGGGTATTTTGTACAACAGGCAATACCAATAGGATGATAAAGACTGCAGAAAAAGAAAGCTGAAATCCGATCTCGAAAAGTTGGCTTGGTTTCCATATCAGTATCACGATGGCGGCAAAAGCAGTTAGATTTATGGAGTCGGCATTTTTAGAAAAGAGTTTGCCATACGTTAAAAACAAAGCCATTGCAGAGGCCCGAATCACCGGAGTTGAAAAGCCTGTTAAGCCGGCGTAAAAGATTAAAAGTGCCCCAAGTAAAAGGAAGCCTATTTTCTTTCCATTTTTAAATGACCAGAGCCACGGCATAATGATCCAAAACGGAGTAATCACCAGCCCCACATGTAAGCCAGAGACGGCCATAATATGGGATAGCCCTGCTCTTGAAAAAGCCTCGCGAGTAGGTTGTTCAATAGATGATTTATGTCCTAGTAGTAGGGCTTTGGCAATGGGAGCTACAGAAGAGGTGAGCAGTGTGTCTAACTGCTTAAGTGCTTGCAATCGAAGCCAAGTCCAGCTCCATGTGTTAATGTGTTTCTGAATTGCATATACAGAGTCTACTTTAACTTGGGTGTAGATTTCCTGGCTAGCTAAGTACTTTTTGTAATCAAATGCGCCGGGATTTCTTCGTTCTTGAATAGGAACCACCTTTGCTAATGCACTTACACGATATCCCAGTTGTAAATGCTCCCCTTCTTCATCCAAAAGCATTCTCGTTTTAAAACTATCGTCTAACTGCAGGCCATCTACTAATTCAATATTGTATACCGAAACATCCGCTCTATATGCGCCGCTATTTGATTCAGATAATCTATATACCTCGCCCTCTATTTTAATCTCTTCCCAGGGAGAACTATGCAGTATTTGCTCCGAGAGTGTATTTCCCCCATTTGACCTCAATCCATGCAATGACATCCCAACTCCTAAAATGGCGAGTATATATAGAATGGAACTTAATCTACTTAAAACTAGAAATACTCTAGATTGCAGTATCCATTCAGAAAGTATAATTGAGAAGATTACAAGAGAAGTAGCTATTGAGCTGTATAAAGAGGGGATTTCAAACTGATGTGAAATGATAATCCCAATAGAAAAGAGAAGGGCAAGCCGTACGGCAGGGTACTGCTCGAAAGGGAAGTGGTATGTAGAGCGCCGCTTCATGGAGGTTAGACCTCCACAAAGACGGCTCCTTACAAATAAATATTACGATTGAGGCTCGATTCGGTAAATGCCTTTGCCTTCAACAGCAACATAGATGTAACCATCCGGTGCTTGGCGAACATCACGTACACGACCAATATCATTTAAAACTTCCGTTCTATTGGTTACTTCCATTCCGTCCATTTCAACAAGTACTACATAACCAAATTTTAATGAACCCACTAAGGCATGGCCTTTCCAGTTTGGATACATGTCACTGGTTACAAAAGCTAAGCCTGAAGGAGCAATTGAAGGATCCCAATAAGTTTGAGGCTGCTCCATCCCTTCTTTTTCGGTAAGATCTGTGAACGAAGTACCATTGTAGTTGATACCGTAGCTGATTACTGGCCAACCATAGTTTTTACCAGCACGGATGTGATTTAACTCATCTCCGCCTCTTGGACCATGTTCATGTGCCCATATATCTCCTGACTCAGGATGGGTAGCCATTCCCTGCGGGTTTCTATGGCCATAAGAATATACCGCTGATTTCGCTCCTTCTTGATCTACAAAAGGATTATCGGAAGGTATTCTACCATCGTCATGAAGGCGGTAGATTTTACCTGCATCACGGGATAAATCTTGTGGGTTTTCGTCTCTGTTCCCTCGGTCACCTACAGAAAAGTATACATATCCATTGTCATCAAATGCGATTCGGCTACCGTAATGTTGGCCTCTAGTTGTGTTCGGAGTGGCTTTATATAATACTTCTTGATCAACCAAAGCATCGCCATCTATTTTAGCACGCATAAGCGCCGTATTTGCACCATCGCCACTGCCTTCCGTAGATGAATAGGTGATATAGATCCAACCGTTGTTAGCATAATCTGGGTGTAGTACAACATCTAGTAAACCACCTTGGCTACGCGCATAAATATCGGGTAAGCCTGATAGTTCTGCTACTAATGCACCATCACGAACATGAAGTAATTTTCCTGAACGTTCGGTTACAAGCATATCACCATTTGGAAGCCATGCCATTCCCCAAGGTACCGATACTCCATCAAATACAAGTACAGGCTCATAGGTTGGAGGATTAGCAGCAGGGTCTGTTGTATTACTTTCTGCCTTATCTACACAAGCTAAACTCAATACGAGTAATGAGAGTGCTGTTCCGAGTTTAAACCATTTCATTATAAATCACCTTCTATTGTTGATTAAGATTCGTTGCGGTATAAAAATTGACGGAGCTCATCAATATTCATGAAGCCTGTTCGCTTTTTCACCACATCTCCATTTACATCTAGTACTAGTACGGTAGGAAACGCATATGCGCCTTTCGCTCTAGCAAAGTCTCTTGCTGTGGTAGTCGTTCCATTGAACGTAACCATTTCTTCGGAATTTCCATCTAATTTTACAGGAATATATCCTTGGTCTATAACTACTCGCACGGTGGTATCAGGGTATACTTCACGCTCCATGGCTCGGCAATATTTACACCCTACCTCATATACATCCACCATGATTAGCTTTCCAGTATCAGCGGCCATATCTCGGGCTTCTTCAATGCTTACCCAATTTGGAGCGTTCTCAATTTCCATGGGCGCCGTCTTCTTTAAAGAAGTAACTAGAAATACTCCTAAGAATATTACGATACCTGTTATAATCACATACTTTTTCTTCATGAAGTGCTCAAGATTTGAAGTTCAATCAAAGATACGTTTATCAGCGTCACTTTAAAATAAGGAACTTGAGGGGGAATGTGCAGGTTAAACCGATACTAACCCTAATAAAACGGAGTAACTCATGAAAAAACTAGTACTTTCAATATTCGGATTTTGTGTATTGGCACTTAGTGCCCCGGTTCAAGCACAATCAGATAATGCTCATACTTTAATTAAAGAGCATATTAATGAAATGGTTGTAACTGTTGAAAAGAAAGAAACGACTACAGAAAAAAGAGCAGCATTAAATGAATCTTTAGACGAGATGATTGCTGCAATCGATAAAGTAAGCAATATGAAAGCAGTACCTACTGCCGACAAAGAAGGTCTTAATGCTTTTAAAACTACCCTAGAAGACCGAAAGAATGAACTAAATGGCGCAGAAGGATTTGAAGCTGTTCCTGCTAATCAACTAAACGATTACGCTAATTTCATTCAGCAAGATTTAGAGCAAGCAGATCGTGTTGTAACATTAAGTCTTACTACCGCTCTATTAATTGTACTTATTTTATTACTCCTATAATCAATATCAGGAGTAATAGATGAAAAGAATAAGTGATCTAACTTTAATCACATTTCTAACTTGTTTTATGCTGGCAGGATGTAGTTCTACGGAAAAATTGACTTCATCCGCCGGCTATTCAAGTACTTCCCCATCTCCAAAGTATTCTGTGATATATGTTATTCATGGAGACGCTAATTATTTATATCACGAAAATGGTAAAGCATACCAAGCCGACCAACAAGCTTTAATGAATGCATTGAAAGCAGGGCAAAATGCTACACAGGGTGAAGTGTTCATTTTTCACCAACGACCAGAAAAGAAAGTGTTGTTCTTTTTCCCACAAAAAGATCGTGTATTCTATCATTACAAAAGCGGTAAGCTGATCCAAAAACAAAAGTATTCTTCCGAATACGGCGATTTAACACACGAAGCGAATTTATTTAAAGAATATTCAGACCCTGAACCTTCACGCACTTTTTTTTATTACTTGGGTCATGAAATCCCAACCAAGCAAGGCTCAAGTTACCATACAAGTCAACCAAATCTAAGCTTCGACAGTCATCAATTTGCTAAGAATTTGAGATTATTTTCGGACAGCATCGCATTAACTGTGCTATCCACTTGTAATAATGCCAACCCTCTTATGTTGAATTTACTGGCCCCCATTACCAAAGCTGTTGTAGCTTCACCTCAGAATCTTCACTTATCTTACATGGATGTTAATAGTGTTTCTGCACTAGAAGAAGATCCTACTATTCCCGCACAAGAGTTGGCCGAGATTATTTCACGAAGCTCATTTCAAGAATTATCCGACAAATTATATACGGCTGTTACTGTTGCTCATTACGACATGAGCAAAGTGAAATTATACATATCCCCCTTATCGAAGGCTTACGAGCAGCACCTTGTTGATGTAGAAAAATCACCTCGTTTTACCGACAATATTGATTGTGCTGATTTAGATAATTTGAAATCTTATATCAAAGATGATGGAGTAACACTATTCCATAAACCCGCTAGTTTCGGACGAAATAAATCTAACTCTTCCCATTCGGGTTGGGGCTGTAAAGAGTAGCCACTTTATAAACGAATCTCTTATCTTTGCCTTCAAACAAAGGAAGTATGAAAGAAATTGAAGCGTATAAACTTGGGAATATCCAAGTAACCGTTACCGAAACTGATAAGCCTAACAAACTCTTAGTGAGCTGTAATAACGGAGAATTCAAGTCAGAATTCACGGTGAGTCCCTATGAGTTTGAGAACTATCGTCGACTTATGAACCAACGCATCTCTAGGGCTTTTTCAGGAGCATCAGACGCTGAGTAATAAGCTTATTATTGTGATATCATCACAAACACAAAGATAAAGCTGAGTACCGAGAGCACTAAGCCTACCATAAATATATTATAGGCTATTCTGAGTAGACGATACTTTTTAGCAAGCACCACACCTAGGCCATGTAAATCTCGCGCCATATTATCATAGAGGCGCTCACTGTCCATCATCAGTTCTTCCATGCCTTCCACATAATCGGCCCGTGGCATGGTGTAAAAGTTTCCGAAGAATAGAATATTTGCCCGGTTTGCACGCACATCTTCAAGGGTAACTTTTTCTTTGCTTACTCTTGGTCGTGCAGATAACACCGCATAAACCATAGAACCAAGGCAAGTAATTAAGAGAACAGAAGTTGGGAGCAACAACCAGGGATTGGAATCAATTTTTGGCGAAATAGATGCAATAATAATGGAAATGATAATTCCATTTATACTGATCATAATGTTCGACTTATTATCGGCTATCCCACTTAGGTCCATGTGGGTACGGTAGGAAGTACGGAACATATCCGAAACGCCACGTTTTCTTGAACCTAATTTTTTCGATGTATTATTCTCTTCAGACATAAGATGATATTTGAATTGCTACGAATATATAAAATAAAGCATAAATAGCAGTTCTTATCCCCAAAATAGCTAAGAAGATAAATTAGTTGTCTTAACAACTTTTTTGTGCGAAATTTATTACAATTACATATACTGATTCAAGTATCCGTGAATTAAAATTTAGCATCATGCCTATTTATCATCGCTTAGGAAAAATCCCACCCAAGAGGCATACCATCTTCGAAAAACCGAATGGTGGGTTATACTACGAGCAACTTTTTGGCACTATTGGTTTCGACGGTATGTCGACCTTGATGTATCATATTCAACGCCCTACGGCGGTTAAGGAAATTGGTGAGGCTATCGACCTAACCCCAAAAATTGCTATCAAGAATAACATCACAGCACGCATGCTGAAAGGGCTGGAAGTAGAACCCAAGGATGATTATTTAGAAAGTAGAGTGCCGATTCTTACCAATAGTGATGTTACCATCCACTTAGCGGCGCCACGAAAATCACTTACTGAATATTTCTATAAAAACACGGATTCTGATGAGTTGATTTTTGTTCACCGTGGCAGCGGTACATTACGCACGATGTTAGGGAATATTGATTTTGTGGAGGGTGATTATCTTTTGATTCCTCGGGGCATGATTTATCAGATTAATTTTAACGATGAAAATAACCGGCACTTTATCACGGAATCGCATGTGCCTATTTATACTCCTAAACGATATCGTAACTGGTTCGGCCAGCTTTTAGAGCACTCACCTTATTGTGAACGTGATTATAAATTACCTTATGAGCTAGAGACCCACGATGAGAAAGGTGATTTTTTAATGAAGATTAAAAAGCAGGGCATGCTTCATCAACTGCATTATGTTTCGCATCCCTTTGATATAGTAGGGTGGGATGGATATAACTTCCCTTATGGATTTTCAATTCACAACTTTGAGCCTATTACCGGACGCGTTCATCAACCGCCTCCCGTGCATCAAACTTTTGAGACTTCTGCTTTTGTAGTGTGCTCTTTTGTACCTCGTATGTACGACTATCACCCGAAGGCCATTCCGTCGCCGTACAATCATTCTAACATCGATTCTGACGAAGTGATCTATTATGTAGATGGTGATTTCATGAGTCGTAATCATGTTGAACAGGGGCATATTTCATTGCACCCAGCAGGGATTCCTCATGGTCCACACCCAGGAGCCTATGAACGTAGTATTGGGCAAAAAGAGACCAAAGAGTATGCTGTTATGGTGGATACTTTTAAACCATTGATGGTAACGGAAGACGCACTGAAGCTAGACGATGGCGAGTATTACCAATCGTGGCTAGATCATTAAACATTAACTTTCTAAAACAATTTTTGAGTTTTGGCTGAAGCATTAAAACCTTGGATTAACCTCCCCGAAAACACAGACTTTTCTATTTATAACCTCCCCTTTGGGATTTTTTCCACGGGTTCGTCAAAGTATCGTGTGGGTATTGCCATCGGTGATCAAATCATCGACTTAGCCAAAGCACATCAAACCGATATATTTGATGGATTAAACATCCCAGCTGAAGTATTCGAAAATGAATTCCTGAATGATTTTATAGGCCTCGGAAAGCTAGTTACTACAGAAGTGCGCGAGCGGGTTCAAAATGCTTTGTGTGTGGAAGGCTCCCCTTTACAGAACAATCCCACTATTTTCGTGGATCAAAGTTCCGCCATTATGCACATGCCTGTACGAGTAGGCGACTATACCGATTTTTACTCTAGCATTGAACATGCCACCAATATTGGTAAGATGTTTCGAGGCCCTGAAAATGCTTTAATGCCTAATTGGAAACACCTTCCTGTTGGTTATCATGGCCGTGCCTCATCTATCATCATATCAGGGCAAGATATTCATCGCCCAAAAGGGCAGCTAAAGCCCGAGGATAGCAACCCTATTTATGCCCCAACACGAAGATTAGACATTGAGCTTGAAATGGCGTTTATCGTTGGGAAGTCTACCCCTTTAGGCTCTTCTATTTCGACTACAGAGGCAAAAGATCACATCTTTGGAATGGTATTATTTAATGATTGGTCGGCCAGGGATATTCAGAAATGGGAATATGTGCCTCTTGGCCCGTTTTTAGGTAAGAGTTTTGCATCATCTATTTCTCCATGGGTCGTAACTCTAGAGGCCTTACAACCATTTGCGGTAGAAAGCCCGAAACAAGATCCCGAAGTGCTTCCTTACCTACAATATGATGGCAAACACAATTATGACATTGCTCTAGAGGTGGATTTAATTCCAAACAATGAAGAACAAGCCACAACCATTACTCGCACTAACTACAAGTACATGTATTGGAATATGGCACAGCAACTAGCTCATCATACGGTTAATGGATGTAACGTAAATATAGGCGACATGATGGCTTCTGGAACCATTTCAGGAACCGATCCAGGATCTTTTGGTTCTCTTTTAGAGCTTACAAAAGGCAAAGAACCTATCCCCCTTAATGGTGGCCAAGAACGGGTGTTCTTAGAAGATGGTGATCGTATTACAATGCGAGGTCATGCCAGCAAAGATGGGAAAAGAGTTGGGTTTGGTGAGGTAACAGCTAAAATTCTCCCTGCTAAATAAATGTACACAGACTTCAAATCAATGGACCCTGATGCGTTGAGTGTAGGAGAGCGTCAACAGCTTTTAACCGCACTGATTGCACCACGGCCTATTGCATTTGCAAGTACGGTAAACAAAGAGGGCTTAATAAACTTGAGCCCTTTCAGTTTCTTCAATGTATTTTCTGCGAATCCTCCAGTGCTGGTATTCTCACCGTCACGAAGAGGTCGAGATGGCACCACCAAACATACTTATGAGAATTTGAAGGAAGTTCCTGAGGTATGTATAAGTGTAGTGAACTATGCCATGGTTGAGCAGATGTCGCTTGCAAGCACAGAATATGATTATGGGGTTAATGAATTTGAAAAAGCAGGATTCACTGCTATCCCTAGTGATACCATACAACCCCCAAGAGTAGCAGAAAGCCCTGCCAACTTTGAGTGCACAGTGAATCAAATCATCGAGCTTGGCGAGGAAGGCGGAAGTGGAAACTTGGTAGTGGCCACTATACAGAAAATCCATATTCAGAAGCAGTATTTAGGGGACTCGAATATCCCAGACACTACTCAATTAGACCTTGTAGCGCGAATGGGCGGGAACTGGTATTCGCGAGCTCACGGTGAGTCCTTGTTTGAAATACCCAAACCCCTTCGGAATAAAGGAATAGGTGTGGATCAATTACCTCCATCTATTAGAAATAGTTCGATACTTACAGGGAATAACCTAGGCCGACTTGGGAATAGTGAAGAGTTTCCTTCATCAGAGCTTATTGAAAAAGTACGGCAACGACCCGATTTAGAATCCATTTACACCCAATTTAGCGGCAATAAACTTGAAGCAGAGGTTCATAAATTTGCTCAAGTACTCCTTGAACAAAATGAAGTTGAATTAGCCTTTGCCGTATTAATGACATTAGATGATGAGTAATAACAGTATTTCGCTTTGGCAGCCCTCTGATTCCTTTAAAAAAGGATCCAATCTATATGCTTATGAGCAATGGCTAAAAACAACACATCTGTTAGAGTTCGACAATTATCAAGAATTGTGGGAATGGTCGGTGGAGGATTACCCTCAGTTTTGGAGCAGCCTCTGGGAATACTTCGATATCATCAGTCATTCAAACTCAACTAATACAACCAATGGGTTACCTATGCCTCATACCCGTTGGTTTGAAGGGGCGACTTTAAACTACGCTGAACACATCTTTCGCAAAAAGTCGGATCAGCGACCCGCTATCCTTTTTAAGCAGGAACAACAAGCCGTTCGAAAGATAAGTTGGCAAGAGCTTGAGCATTCAGTAGCTAAACTGCAGGCTACTTTAATCGATATGGGAATAAAGAAAGGCGATTGTGTAGCCGCTTATATTCCTAATATTCCTGAAGCCATCGTTTCATTTCTAGCCGTTAACTCGTTGGGGGCAATATGGAGCTGTTGTTCTCCCGATTTTGGGGTGAATACGGTCCTGGATCGATTTGAACAAATAGCACCTAAAGTGCTAATAGCTGCCGACGGTTATGTATATAGCGGTAAATCTCTCAACCGTTTAGAGGAAGTGCAAAAGATTGCCTCTCATATCACCTCTATTGAAGAGGTTGTTCTAGTCCCCTACTTAAATAAGCATCCTCAACCAAATTTCGAATGTACTTCGTGGGATACCATCCAAGTTAGAAAAGAGCAGGACGTTGCATTTACTCCCGTAGAATTTAATGACCCAATTTGGGTACTCTACTCCTCAGGTACTACCGGGAAGCCTAAGGCTATTACCCACTCTAATGGTGGAGTATTACTTGAACACCTTAAATACATGCATTTCCATAATGATGTTAAAGAGGGGGAAAATTTCTTTTGGTTTACAACCACTGGTTGGATGATGTGGAATTTCCTTCAATCTAGTTTGTTAGCGGGGGCCACGTGTGTATTGTATGATGGTTCACCAGCTAAGCCAAACTTAAATACTCTTTGGGAGCTTGCCGAAGAACTACCCATTCATCACTTTGGAACAAGTGCCCCTTATTTAACGGCCTGTATGAAAGAAGGACTTCAGCCATCAACATTGGACTTAAGTGCCTTACGGTCTATTGGCTCAACAGGCGCTCCCTTACCCGAAGAAGCATTTGAATGGGTATATAATGCTATTTCTAAAGATGTGTGGCTTTGCTCGATGAGTGGTGGCACCGATGTTTGTACAGCTTTCGTAGGTGGCATTCCATACAAAGAAGTTGTTAAAGGACGTATTCAAGGTCGAGCTCTTGGCTGTGCATTAGTTTCATATAGTGATGACGCGGAACCTATCTTCAATTCGCTAGGGGAAATGGTTATCACACAGCCTATGCCCTCAATGCCTATTTATTTTTGGGGTGATGAGGATCACGCTAGGTATAAACAAAGTTACTTTGAGCGATTTGATGGCGCTTGGTGCCATGGTGATTGGATAAAAATCTTTGAAGATGGAAGCTTAATCATTCAAGGCAGATCAGATGCTACCTTGAACCGCAAAGGTATACGTATTGGAACCGCAGAAATCTATGCACAGCTCAATAAGCTAGATCAAGTAAAAGACAGCCTCATTATTAATCTTGAACGTCCTCAAGGAGAGGATTACATGCCACTTTTTGTAGTGCTTATAGATGAGATTGAAATAGAGCCCGTTACCACTTTAATTAACAAAACTCTGAAAGAACAGTGTTCACCTCGTCATGTACCAGACCAAGTTATAAGCGTGCCTGATATCCCTTATACGCTGAGTGGCAAGAAGATGGAAGTACCGGTTAAAAAAGCATTAATGGGTATGGATATTGAGAAAAGCATGAATAAAGATGCTTGCCGAAATCCAGACGCTATGGAATACTTTATTCGCCTTGCTGAGCAACTAAAATATTAATCTATTTCCTTTCCATATTATCCAAATTATTGTATAATAGTTGTTGTAACAACTAAATAATCTGTCTCGTTATGGAAGCTCCAAACATCTCTGCAGCAGCAGAACAAGAATCTGATTTTATGCCCATTATGGGTACTGACTACGTAGAATTCTACGTAAGTAATGCAAAACAAGCCGCTCACTATTATAAGACTGCTTTTGGCTTCAATTCGCTGGCCTATGCGGGTCTTGAAACCGGATTACGTGATCGCGAATCCTATGTCGTGGTTCAAGACAAAATTCGCCTGGTTTTAACCTCTCCTCTAAATAGTGGAACCGATATTGGTAAGCATATCGATAAACATGGCGACGGAGTTAAAGTAATTGCTCTTTGGGTAGATGATGCCACTTATGCATATGAAGAAGCTATGAAACGCGGTGCTACTTCATATTTTGAGCCTAAAAAAGAAGAGGATAAGCATGGTTCCGTAGTACGGGCGGGTATTCACACCTACGGCGATACCGTACATATTTTTGTTGAGCGCAAAGACTACAATGGTCCATTTTTACCGGGCTATCAGGCTTGGAACCCAGAATTTAACGCTGAACCTGTTGGGTTGAAGTATGTAGACCACATGGTTGGAAATGTGGAGTTGGGTGACATGAATAAGTGGGTGAAATTCTACGAAGACGTGTTGGGTTTCACACAAATCCTTTCTTTTGATGACAAGGATATTTCCACCGAGTACACAGCATTGATGAGTAAAGTAATGAGTAACGGGAACGGTAGAATCAAATTCCCGATTAATGAACCTGCTGAAGGTCTCAAAAAATCACAGGTAGATGAATACTTGGAATTTTATGAGGGTGCTGGGGTTCAGCACATTGCTGTAGCAACCGATGATATTATCAAAACCGTATCTGACCTCAAATCGAGAGGCGTTGAGTTTTTGAATATTCCTAGTACCTACTACGATGTTCTTCAGGAACGCGTAGGGAAAATTGATGAAGATATCGATTCCTTAAAAGAACTTGGTATCTTGGTAGACCGTGATGATGAGGGGTATTTACTTCAAATTTTCACAAAAACTGTACAAGCTCGTCCAACAATGTTTTTCGAGATTATACAAAGAAAAGGGGCTACTTCTTTTGGGAAAGGGAACTTCAAGGCTTTATTTGAAGCTATTGAAAGGGAACAAGAACTAAGAGGTACGCTATAAATTTTCTTCGTATTGTGTTAACGCACAAGGCACCTTCACTTCTACGAAGGTGCCTTTTTTTATTCTTGGCTGTAGTTATTGAATACTTTATCGAGTAAAGTAATCAGCTGCTGATATTCTTCTTCTTCTAAGTTCTGCCAGCCTTTTTCACGCGATTCAAAAACCAGGGGTTCTGCTCTTTGAATTACATCCTCACCCTTCGAGGTTAGAGCAATAAGGTATTTTCTGCGATCGCGCTCGTCGTTTTCACGAACTACAAATCCTTTTTTAACTAGAAGATCTAAAATACGGGATATAGTGGGCTTATCTTTGAAGCTTCCATTGGCTAAATCTGTTTGATTCATTTTACCTTCACGCAACTTCGACAAAATTACCCATTGTTCTGGCGTAATGTCTACATCTGCTTGCTTAAACCTTCCGATTAAATCTTGCCGTACAACTTTGTAGGTACGGTCGATATAAATGCCAATTTCTTTTCTACTCATTAAACGGTCTGTACTTCTTTAGGAAGACCAATGCGGTCTAATAACTGGTTAAATCGTGGGTCTGATCTAAGCACATTAAAAGGTGGTAGAGAATTTAACAGTAATACGGACCCTAATTTTTGATCTGCCGCCTGAAATAAATAATCAAAAGCCTTGTCGTATGCTCCTAGCCCCGTGTAGATTATAGCAAAATCTAACGACAAATTAAGATGAGGGTTTTCTTCCTCTCTTTGTTTTACATCCTCGATGTATTTTTTTGCATCTTCTACCTCTCCTTTAACCGCTGCTATATATCCCAATTGAGCACCGCCTTTAAATGGACCGTCAATAAGTTTTAGATACTTTTTGATGTACTTAGTAGCCATGTCATAGTCTTTTTGGAAAGCATACACCAATGCCATCCCCTCGTAAGCGGTACGGTAGTTAGGATCTAATTCGAGGATTTGTTTGTACAGCTCTAAGGCTTCAGCATAGTTTTCAAGAAGACTATGTGAACTTGCGAGGTTTAACTTAGCGGGTAATGATAGGGGTGCGATTTTACTAGCCACCTTTGAATGCAATAACATCTTATCGTATCGACCTACTACTCGATTGTAAAATGAAAAACCAAGTCGTGCTTCTACATTTTCCGGTTCAAGAGTAATCGCTTTTCGAAAACATGAATCAGCCGCATCAAAATCCCAATGTTTAAACATTTTCACATAGCCAAGTGCGGTATATGACCCTGCTCTTAAATTGTTTAATTGAATGGCCTTGAGGGCATATTCCTCGGCTTTAGTATAGGCTTCGTCTGTTTGCATATGGCCAATAGTTGCTAAAAATGTATAGCAGTTGGCTAAATTCGAATAGGCTTTGGTATAAGTATCACAACACGAAACAGCTTTCTCAAAAAAGCCAATGGCCTTTTTAACAGCTTCAGGAGTTCGCTTATTCCAGTAGAATAATCCCTGTAGGTAGTCATTATAAGCATCAACATTTTCCGTTGAAGCTTCATACAATTTACTATCGGATTCGAAGGTGAAATTGGATTCTAGTTTCTCAGCTATCTTCTTCGAAATCTCATCCTGCACCTTGAAAATATCCTTCAGTTCACCATCATAATTCTCTGACCAAATATGAAACCCATCATCGGTTTTAATAAGCTGGGCAGTTACTCGAATACGGTTCCCTGCATGTCGTACACTACCTTCTAATACCGTTGCTACATTTAATTCACGCCCAATTTCACGAATGTCTTTATTCGTGTTTTTGTAAGCAAATACAGAAGTACGTGAAGTCACTTGCAAGCCTTTCAGTCGTACTAATGCATTAATAATTTCCTCGGTGATACCATCACTAAAATACTCATGTTCTTTATCGCCGCTAAAGTTCGCAAAGGGTAGTACCGCCACACTATTCTGATGGCTACCAGTCATTTCTTGAATATACGACTGTGACGGCGTTTCAAGTCCTTTAGACGCTAAGGCATAGATACCAACGGGGTCAATTACATTTTTGAGTTCATGATTCCCGAATGCTTCAACTCGAATACCTCGATGATTTTTAATCTCATCGAATACTTTATTTGTGAACATTACGGAGCCAGGGGTTCCTAAACCTTGTACACGGGCGGCAATATTTACAGCATCGCCATATATCCCTTCATCGTCATATACCACATCCCCAATATGTATTCCGATGCGAAGGGGAACCTGAGGTTCTTCTTGAAGCGTTTCTTGAATTTCTTTAGCGCAGTTTACGGCATCTAACGCACTTCCAAACATACTAAGCGTGCCATCACCGTAATATTGCATTACTTGCCCACGGTATTTAGCAATAGATTTATCTACAACGGCACGTTGTCGATCGCGCAAATCTTTAGCCATTTGTTCATCTTGCTGCATAAGCTTGGTATAACCAACCATGTCTGCAAACATGATGGCAGCAAGTAATCTAAAATTATTCTTTGAGGGCATTAACGGGTCTTTAACTCTTCTTGTGGCTTTTAAGAAACAAATATATCAATAATCGAGCCACTCTTTTTATTTAAAAGAAAAAACCTGCTTTTAGTTCAAAAATTGTGTCTTCTTTGGATAGCCCAATGGTTGATCGGATTAACATACTGTCAAAAGCATTAAACCAAACGCCTCCTCCGTAGCCTTCATGCCAAAGTGAGGAGTTTTCATCATCCGTCCACACTCTTCCCGTGTCATAAAAGACAGATAAACCTACTTTGCCTCCTAATAAGTATCTGTAGAAGTCAAAGAGCTCAACTCGAACTTCAGAGTTGGTATAGAAGGTAGACCTTCCTGAAAATCGATTCCCTCTAAAGCCTCGCAAGTTTGTTGTACCACCGATGGTATTCGCCGAATAAAATGGAAATGAACCAAAAGTGTGTGCGCCACCTGTTCGGTGAGCTATCACAATTTGTGGTGAAAATCTGATCGGATAGAAAAGCTGTAAATTCCCCGCCAAGGTAGTAAATGTTTTAGAAGTATTGATGACCCCAATATTTGCAGTATTCGCCAAAGAAAGCTTATACCCTTGCTTAGGGTTCACTTCATTATCAACATCTTTAAAAGAAGCTTCCACGAAATAGGCATTAAACCATTGGTCTTCAAATGTGCTTTCGCTGATACCTTTGTCTACATCATTTATGATGTTTTCTTCATCGCTTTTCTCAACTTTTGTGATGTTGAATAAACTTCCTGCTTTAACATTCAGTACGTTATTAAAGGATTGACTGAAGTAAGTCTGAATTTCATATTGGCTTAGTCGCGCGCGGTAGTATTTATTTCCTCTTTCTTGAAGACTCGTCTCATTCCCTAAGCCAAAGAAGTTCTTATAACTTTTTGGGAAGAGTATTTTTAATTCGCTGCCTACGTTCCAGTTTCCTGCTCGTTCATACCAAGTGCCTGAATACCTCAAATTAGAGGCGCCTGTTTTAGGGGCGTAATTCAGCCGTAAATAATGAGTAACTGCAGGGTTTTTGCGGAAACCGTATTTAACAATTTTTGGTCCACCCCCTAAGAATACCCCATCAAAGTTATTGTACTCGAAGTAGTAGCCGGGGAAGCTTCGGTTCCACTTAAAATCATTTTCATAGTTATAGGTGTTTTCAGCGGCATCTTCAGTGAGGTGTAAATGGGTTTTTTGTGGAACGTCAATTCTATTGTCTTCCTCTGTATCAAACAGCTCAATGTTTTTGAATATACCGTGGTCTCCTTGAAGGGTGTACTCATCTACACCTGGCCCCCCATTAACAATTAATTTGATTTGAGTTTTTGGGCCTTCAAATAGGAACTCATCGTCATCTCCCATCCCAAATAGGCGTACTTCTTTTGTCTCTGAGGGGTTAAAAATGCGATCATAGTATTTTTCTCGAAGCACCCCTTTGCCCGATAGTTTAAACACTTGAACTTGCACCCTGCCTTCACTCAGACCTGTAATTACAAAACGTTCTCTTTTATTACTCGCTGGCACACTTACCGTGCCGTTTAACATTTCAAAATAGCTAAGAGCTACACTATTTAGTTTATCTCTTCGTGCTTTTAGAGTCTTTATGGTTTCCGTACCAAAGTGATCATAAATCTCTTTTGGGTAGGCCTTTACGGCGGTTTCAATGACTTCATCGGTAATCGATGATTGAATATCTAGGGAAATTCGCTGCCAATCCTCTTTGGTAAGTTGATTTGTAAATCGCCTTGTGAGAGGTAAGGAATTAAAATTCAAACCAATCAAGTTTCCATAGTCCTCATCAAAATTTTGGTATTGGAAGAAAGGACCGATTTTAGCTAGACGAGGAATTAGCCCTGTCATTTTCATAAATGCTACGTCACGATCTCGAGGAATAGGGCGGTATATTTTGCCTTGCTCATCTTCGGGTTCAAAAGTAGCCCAGCGCCATTGATCACTATGGCGATCCCAATCTGCAATCAGCATATCCAGTAGTCGAGCTCTTAAAAACATCTCTTGATCTACCCGATGATCGATGTCTCCATCTACTTCACGAATCATATCACGATGTGCAACCACTTCTTCTGAGTAACCCACACTCGCAACAGTATTCATGTTGTTATCAGGTTTCTCTTCAAAGAGTGCCAGTTGACCACCAATTTCATCAGCATATCTACCTAGTTGAGGATCATGCGGTACATAGTAAATTTTTGGATTCGTATGGTATACCCCGGCAGCATCGGCTAATATAGGTATTACCAATGCGCTGTAAGGATTCAATATTGAAAACTGATCTTGAGCGATATCTAAAGCAATGGTCTTCTTTAGCTCTTCTTCCCAGATTTTACCAGCTTGTTTATCTACCGAGCGCAATACAAACTCATTGCCTTCTTTGTCTTCCAAATGCAAAGTATTCGACTGCCCCTTACCTCCCATTCGAACGGGTATAAGCCCACCACGAATTTCAGTTACATCAAATACTGGAAATTCTGATTCCACGGTCCACATATCCCTGTTATGTGCACCAACTAGAGCATTAAAAAGAGGCCCTTTACCACCGTACTTCGGGTTGGCGGCCAGTACTTTCGTACTGTCGGTATAATCGTAATCAGGAAGCTCCTCAACGGCTTCCTCTACAGGATTATCATAAGGAGGCTTCATCTGGGTTTTGTAGAGTAGCTGACCTGTTTCACCATTACCAATGGGTGCCCATGCTTCCATCCACACTGAACCATCTTCCATAAACAGCACCTTGATGTGCCCTTCTCCCGCATATGAAAATTCAGTACCTCTTCCTTTAGCTACATAGCTTTTCTTGGTGCCCGAACCCGATACTAAATAATGTTGATTGAACCTTTTCCCTTCAACCCGAAAATATTGCAAACTATGGGAATGCCCAGATGCATATATAAACTCTTCATTCTCTGAAAAGGCTTCTTGAAGTGCGTCCGCCATTTGTTTGTAGCGGTGATGAGTTACATCTTGCTTTAACCCAAAAACCCTTCGATACATGGCATACAAACTGCCAAAAATGGGCGGTTTAAAGTGTGTAGATAAAGGTAGATATCCTCCATGAGGCCCAGCAGTTTTAATTGGGTGATGCGCTGCCATCACTAAGAAATCCCCTTGTCTCTTTTTGAGAATGTCTTCAAGTTCATTTAGGAAGTCACCCCCATCAACAAGATCATATTCGCCAGTATCGCCATAAGATTTTTCATGGCGATGTAGCCACCATTGGGTATCTAAAATGATTAACCGGATATCGTCTTGCAAAGCAGGGTGTTCATCATCATCCATAAGCTCAACATCTATTGGGCCTGGGAAGCCATCATCAGGAAGGAAAACATTTCCCCTATCAAGATAGGCTTCAATAAAATCTTCTTGACGTTTAATGCGAGTTAGACCTTCTTTTTCACCATCATCCCAGTCATGATTTCCAGGGATAAAAAAGACCCGCCCTTTAAAGTCTTTAAGAATTTTCATTTGTTCTATGATTCGAGCTTCATAGAAATCGCGTTGGGCGTCAGTTGAATCAGGCAAGCCATTCAAATAGATATTATCTCCAAGATAGACGATGGCACTACGCTCATTACTTTCTGCAAGCTGACTTTCCAAAAACCGAAGTGACGGTTCTTGTATATCTAACCGAGGGGAACCTGCGTCTCCAATAAGATAGAGTTCATATATGGGCTTTGTACTCAATGATGAGGAACTAGCTTGCCAATTTTGGCCATCTTCATCGACGTATATTTTCGATGATGAACATGATAGTAGGAAAAGAAATGGGAGAATGGTGATGAATATCTTTTTCATGCCGCAAAATAGTTGAAAGAGATGGGTTTTTCAGATAGAAAACTGATGGGCATAAAAAAACCCTGCCGTTTGGCTGGGTTGTTTTTGAATCAACTGTCACCAATATACGGCGGAGAAGTAGCCCCGACCAAATCTATTTTATATTGTATAACTAATGTTAAGTAAAGTTATCCTAATTGCATATATTTAGCGCCTAATACTAAATAAGATAAATTTATAGAAGTTCGATATGCCTAAAAAGATTGGAGAATTAACCCTTTATTCTGTAGATGATCTGCATGAGATGTTGGGTATTTCGAAAATGACGATCCGTGCGTACTTAAGAGAGGGGCGCTTGAAGGGGAGAAAGTTGGGGGTGAGTTGGTTTGTTACTGAGAGCGCCATCCGTGATTATTTTGAAGAACCCGAAGAAAGTTCACCCAAGCCGCATACATCCAAAAAACAATATCGGTATATTGTGCAAGGTATAAATGACCTTGTGAGTGAGACAGAACATTGCGACACCATTGAAGAAGTGGTGCAGATTCTAAACGAGCAGGCCATTATCAGTCTATTTCAAGTGCAAGTTATAGACCGAGAAAACGACCAAATCACTAAAATCATCAAAGCACGAGACTTTTTAGACACTTATGATCCCGTTCGATAAAACTGGCTTAGAAGAATTTTCATTTGGGGATGCACCCGAAGACACCTTTTACATCCTTGTGGACCGCAACGTTAGCCCTGATGGCATCGACTTAGAGCGGCTTAAACTTGCCGACCCACGTAGTTTTGATGCTACCCTAAGTAACTTGGGTTGCCTTATCATGCTTAGTAAGGTTGAGATTGATGAACTGGTTCGCCGCAAAGAACTAGACCCAAATAAGCTACACCGCTCGTTGTATGAATTAGCCAAAGAAGAAGGCGTGCTCTAGCTTCCTGCTTTTAGAAGTCGATGCTAAAGCCAATGCTCGGCAAAAACGGATACATGAACACCGGCTCTTTTCGCATAATTACCCCAGATGGTGCCCGTAACCATGGCGCTACATCTGGGTGATTCGGGTCATCAATATAAAGCACATAGTTGTAGCTCTGTACATTTTTCTGATTTAAGAAATTGATGATCTCTAGATATACGCTATAGTCGAATGTTGGAGTGGTATTGTTATACCCAACGCGAACATCTAATCGACTATAAGAAGGCGTTCTACTTTGGTTGATGTTCTCTGGCCCACCAAAATCTGGGTTCATTCTTATTAAACCATTTGAATCTACAATGAAATACCCTCTGGTTTGATAGAGGTAGGTCATAGGTTTCAAGTTGATGGGCTCTGTATAAGGTAAACCGGAAGCCATTCGCCAAGCGATGCCAAAACGCCAATTACGATTGATGTTTTGATTCAGAATGAAGTTGAAGGTATGAGGGCGGTCGTAATCGAAAGGGTAGGTTATACGATTTCCAAGTATCTCTTCAGAGCGTTCAGAATGTGCAAAGGCGTAGGAAAGCCACCCATACCAATCTGTACTCGATTGCGCATATTTTTGAAGCATCACTTCCACACCAAAGGAAGTTCCTTCCCCATTGTTTACTGGGTCGTCGGTGATTTCATTTACTTCTTCTAAAAAGAGCTGATAGTTATCAGGATCTAAAGGAGTAATGGAGGAGTGATCTCCGGGCTGATAATCTTCAACCAGCCTATTTACAGGACCATATCTGCCTGTTATCAAGTCATCAAATGTTTTATAGTAACCTTCAACTTCGATGAGCCAATTTTCAAAAAATTGCTTCGAAACCCCCAACACATACTGGGTAGACTTTTCTGCTTTAAGTTGTTTTAAATCATTGAATTTAGATACGCTAAAAATATCATCTGGATCGATAAGTTTTTCAAAACCCGGGCTTTGCACATATTGGCCATACCCACCACGTACTGTAAGCCCTTTAGCTGGAATCCATGAGAAGCCAAAGCGTGGCAACAGAAATTGTTCCTCGTTAATACCATAATAGGTATACCTCAGGCCTGGCTGAAAAAACAACCGTTCATTTAGTGCCTCAATTTTATCCTGTACATACGTATGGTATCTATAAGAATCTTGAGTTGAATTTATAGTATCTGCTACGGCTTCAAGTAGTTTTGAACTGGATTCGAATGATTCAAAGATGGTTGTACCATACTCATTTAACCCGAGGTCTGCATCAATTTGATTGGTCATCCAATCAACACCTCCACCTAATTCAATGGCATGTCTTCCCGAATTGATATTCAATCGGTTTCCGATGCTGTACTTTTGGAAATGCGTATCCTGATCATAATTAATCAAAATTTCGTCATTAGGGTCTACGGGAGGATCATCCCCTGGTCCACCGCCTACTTTTTTACTTAAACCAGGCTTGAACTGCCCATCTAAATCGTTAAAGCCTGAATTTTTATACCAGTTGGTATAGGCTTTATACCGAAGAGCTGCGGTTGTTTGGATGGAATAGGAGACGCCTAACGCGCGATTTACTCCTTCTTGGTCGCCTAATATGTCGGAACGATTGTTAGCGAGTTCACCAAACTGATCTTCTCTAAACACCCAGTCTACAACTTCATGACTATAAAGGCCTGAAAAATTAATGCGGTGTCCTTTTTTGGGGCGTAGTTCTAACAACCCACCCACATCATAAAAATCGGGAAAGGCGACTTCATTTTTCGTGGTTACCGCATTCGAGAATGTACTCGCAAATGTATCGTAATAGGTTCGGCGCCCGCTAATAATCCAATCACCTTCTATACCCGAAGTTGCTCCTTTAAATGTAGCAGAAGCAATGGATGCGTTTACATCAATACTGCCTTCAAGAGGTTTGGTTGGGCGGCCTGTGGTTGTATGAACCACCACCACAGAAGAAAGTCGATCGCCGTACTTAGCTGGAAATGCCCCGGAGAAGAAATCTATATTTCTAATCAAGCTCTTGTTAAAAATACTTCCCACTCCACTAGCTTGATAGGGACTGTAAATCTCTATTTCATCAATAAAAAATAAGTTTTGATTGGGCTCTCCACCTCGAACCACTAATTGGCTGGAAAAATCTCCCGCTGAAGTAACGCCGGGTACTGCTTTTAGTAGATTAAACACATTGCCTTGTCCACCTGCAAGACCTTCAATCTGAAGAGAACTGATGCTTAACACCGAGGGCTGAACAGATGAGCTGTCTTGCATAAAGTTAGCCATCACTTCTAGTTCATTTATCACCAATAAGTCAGGGATCATAGTGATATCGTATTCAAAACGGCTACCAATGGTATAAATCTCCTTTTGATACCGCTTAAAACCCACAAAGCTAGCGGTGATGATAAAGGCTCCTTCATCGATGTTTGTAAAACGATAGTCTCCATTTCCATCTGTTGAGGTAGCTTTGAGATAAGTGCTGTCGGCATTCAGCAGTACTACATTCACACCAGCAAGTGGTGAATTATCCTCTCCGCTATAAATGGTGCCTATTAATTCCGATTGAGCATAAAGCTGCTCTGTTGTACACATTGAGATGGTTAAAAATAGTACCCCGAAAAACCAACTCGAACCAAAAATCTTTTTCATATCCCGCCACCTATTTAATGGCTGATAGTACTACAAATTTTTAAGTATTCCACCACTTCCATGTTCTTAGCAGGCAAGCCATCGTTTTAGCGTCGTTAATTTCACCGGTATACACTTTATCTATCGCCTCTTTAAATGGAATCCTAAATAGTTCTAAAAACTCATCTTCATCTCGGTCACTTTCAGACTGATGGAGCCCTGTGGCCGCATAAATATGAATTACTTCGTTAGCATATCCAATTGCAGGGTAGAAATGCCCAATGTACTCCAGCTTTTCTGCTTCTAAGCCCGTTTCTTCTTTAAGTTCGCGCGTAGCCGTTTCCAGAATCGACTCTCCGGTATCAATTTTTCCAGCTGGGACTTCCATAAAAACTTGTTGAGCGGCATATCTAAACTGATGTAACATGAGAATATCCCCGTTTTCGTATATTGGAACTATTGCACAAGCACCGGGGTGCTTAATCCATTCTCTAAGTGAACTATCGCCATTTGGTAAACTCACTTTATCTTGATAAACGTGTAGTAATTTGCCTTTATAAACAGCCTTAGAGGTTATTTTTTCTTCTAATAAAAGAGAAGTATCAATCATGGTGGTATTATGTTAACAATGAGTGTAACTTTAAGCTTTAATCTAGTAATAAGATAAATTGGTTCAGCAAGAAAACATTGATGGGAAAATTATAAAGGTGACAGGGAAGGTTTTTACCTTGTCTAACTTTATATCTTTTACTCGCTTCCTTATTGCATTTCCAATTTTGTATCTGCATTACCATAATGATTTACAGTATAATGCCACCATCTTGGTATTAATTATTTATGCAGGGGTGTCGGATTATTTAGATGGCCTCGTAGCACGTAAAACCAACACGGTGTCGGAAGTAGGTAAAATGATTGATCCTATATCTGACAAGCTTTGTGCTGTGGCGTTGTTTATTTATACCGTTTGGTTAGGCTGGGTGCCCCTTTGGTTTCTTGTTGTGAATGTAATTCGCGACTCACTTATTATGATGGGTTCTACCTTCATTAAAGTACGATATGGGAAGGTAGCGATGTCAACTATGTCAGGAAAAATAGCCGTAAACGTGTTGGCACTATATTGGCTATCTGTATTCTTTTTTAGAGATGCAGTAGCTGCACATAATATTTTATTGTATATGTGTACAGTGGTGATGGCAATCTCATTTTTTGACTATTTTAATCGCTATCGCAAAATCATGCGCGGAGCAAAATTTAATTAACGGTATGGGCTTTTTAGAAAAGATTGGACTCAAGAAAAAGGAAACCCTAGAGAAAGGGGTAGAAAAAAGTAGAGAGGGCATACTCAATAAACTCGGTAAAGCTTTTGTAGGCAAAGACCGTGTAGATGACCAAACTTTAGATGAACTCGAAGAGATTCTCATTACTTCGGATGTTGGGGTTACAACCACTTTAGAAATTATACAACGGATTGAAAAGCGTGTAGCAAAAGACAAGTTTGTAACTCAGGCAGAGCTTCAAACAATGCTACGTGAAGAGATTGTAGCGTTACTAAAAGATAATGATGCCGATAAACCAGCTGAATTTGATGCTGACTTTCAAACCAAACCACATGTGGTACTTGTAGTAGGTGTGAATGGGGTTGGTAAAACAACTACAATTGGTAAACTTGCCAATTTATACAAGCAGGCCGGTAAAAAAGTACTGTTAGGTGCTGCTGATACCTTCAGGGCAGCGGCGGTTGATCAGCTTATCATTTGGAGTGAACGTGCTGATGTTCCTATCGTTCAGCAAGGGCAGAATGCCGATCCCGCTTCTGTAGCTTTTGATACCGTGTCGTCGGCTAAAGCACGAGGTTCAGATATTGCTCTTATTGATACGGCAGGGCGACTTCATAATAAAAAAGCTTTAATGGAAGAGCTTACCAAGATTAAGCGAGTAATGGGTAAGGTTGTTGATGGCGCGCCACATGAAGTGATATTAGTACTGGATGCGAGTACTGGCCAAAATGCAATGCAACAGGCTAAAGCTTTTACCGAAGCGGTAGACATTACTGGCCTAGCTCTTACCAAGCTCGATGGTACTGCCAAAGGCGGAATTGTGATAGGGATTTCCAATGAGCTGAATGTTCCTGTAAAATACATTGGCTTAGGCGAACGTATGGAAGATCTTCAGATATTTGAACGAGAAAGTTTTGTAAACGCCTTATTTGGTGAATAAAAAAAGCCCAGTAGTGATACTGGGCTTTTTCATTTTAAGTAAGAGTGTCGCCTCCGGTTCCACCATCACCAGAACCGCTTCCACTTCCTGAACCTGGTTTGCCGCCAGGCGGGTCATCTCCATCAGGGATTTTAAACCTATTTGTGTATAATGTGTCCATGTTATTAGCCATTTTGTTACCCACTTGATATTGTTTTATTTGGTACTACCGAAACAACAAAATATATTTGTGACATACTAGTAACAATTGGTAAATCTTAGATCCCTCA
This sequence comes from Balneola vulgaris DSM 17893, assembly GCF_000375465.1. Lineage (NCBI taxonomy): Bacteria > Pseudomonadati > Balneolota > Balneolia > Balneolales > Balneolaceae > Balneola > Balneola vulgaris. The sequence goes on along the minus strand of NZ_AQXH01000004.1, from coordinate 91,896 downwards.
CATGACCCTGCGATCCCTTTTCACATTATTTTTTTGTGTTCTAATCTCTTTTCCAACGCTTGGGCAATACGCAAATATTGAAAACGATTCCCTATTAGTTGAAGGAAATAAAGTGTATCGAAGTGGGGACTACGAAGCGTCTGCCATCATATATAAAAAATCATTAGACGAACATGCAGATGACCCAAATAGCAAAGAATGGATCATCGCGGCTGTTGGGTATGGAGCATCCCTTCTTGATTTAGGTCAGATTCGTGAAGGAGCTAAATGGATTCAAAATGCCGACGATGCCCTAACGGATGAAATTTCTTATGAACTCCAGGCTTATGTAAAAAGTCATTTGGGGTGGGCTACGTGGTGGTTAGGCTATGCAAAAAGAGCACTTCCTATCTACAAAGAAGCTCACAGCCTTGCAGTAAAATCAGAAGATGGATATCGCGTTGCTCAGATTTCGAATTCCCTCGCAACCTTAACTCAGTTTCTTGGCAGTTATAGCGAGGCTATCAATTATGCCACCATTGCCCATGATTTCTTTAAAGAAAAAGACGATCCATTCATGCTGGCAAATGCCAAAGTGAATCTATTTAACATGTATAGCTTACTTGGATTCACTGACAGGGCTGAAACAATCTTAAAAGAGTCTTTAGAAATAAAGCTTGAGATGAATAACCCTGATTTGATTGCGCTTGACTATCGGAAATTAGGTGGTTTCTATCAGAATAAAGGGGAATACGATAAAGCACTCTTGTACTTCAATAAGTACTTGAAAATAGCTTTTAATGACTTAGCTCCTCTAGATATAGTAATAGCGAAGATGAAAATTGGCCAAGTGTATTTGCAGATGGGTGAGTACGAAACGGCACTCGAGTTTTTAAGTCAAAGCCAGAAAGAGCGTGTTGAGAATTCATTCATGAAGGATGCTGAAACGGCTTCAGATATGGCTACTATTTATCAAAAGTTAGGGGCTTTTGATGTATCCCGAAGCTTGTTTAATCAAGCAATTGATCTCTTCTTAAAATTTGAAGAGGAGCTGCTAGCTGCAGAAACGTACATCAGTATGACTGATATGGAATTGCAGGCTGGCAACTCTGATAAAGCCATTTCATTAGCCAATAAAGCAATTGAGATTGCATTAAATACAGAATCTAAATTATTGCGCGCTAAATCCTTTCAGGCCCTTTCAAAAGTTTACCGTTCTTTAAATGAACATGATTTAGCCCTTAGTTTTGCCAAAAAAGCATATCAATCTGTTTCCAACTTTAAAGGGTATCGCATAGCAAGTTACCTCATGGATTTGTCGCGAGCTTATTATGAAATAGAACCTGATAGCGCATACCATTATAGCGATTTAGCCTTCAACGAAATTGAACGAGTTAGCAAAAACATCTATGGTGAAAATCTCCAAACCCTAGTTTTTAGCGATTACTCAAGCTTTTATAACGAAGTGGCCTATTGGTATTTAACCGATAAAAATGATGCTGAAAAAGCATTTGAGGTTGTGGAAATGGGGAAGTCGAGAGTGCTATTGGAGCAACTTTCAGCCAAAAGAAACCCTTCTGAAGTTATAGACGAGCCCACTCTTTTACAGATTAGACAAAGGGAAAAGGTAATAGACCAACTTTATCGAAGATTGGATGAAGCAAGTGACGAAAATGAAAGGGAGGTAATATTAGAAGACATTCGATATGCTCAGCTCGATTACGATTCCTTTACCAATGAGGTGCGCCTGGCTCATCCTTCGTTAAAAAAATATGAATTGCCCGAAGTGCTCAGTGTTGAAGAAATCACTGCCATGCTCGACAAATCTACATCCTTTATCGAATATGCTTTGTTTGAAGACAAGGTCATTGCCTTTTGGATTACAAAAGAAGGGATTGAATCTCATGTAACAACCATCGATTCAGCCAATTCAGCGGCTGAATTTCTGCATCTTAAAATATCGGACTTTCGTGCTGGCATAGAGTCTCAAAAACCACGTGAAGTGCTAGAAGAACTCTCAAAACCATTGGTGCAGGTTTTGCTGTCTGATTTCCGCAGTAAATATACTGCCATAACCAACCTCACTATAGTACCATCTATGTCTATTTCGGTGTTACCGTTTGAGGCTCTTTTGCAAAATGGGAAGTATTTGATTGAAGAAGTGAATGTAAAGTATCTGCCTTCAGTGTCGATATACCCACATATTCAAAATCCGCATCGTGATACGGAAAAGCAGATTTTAGCGGTTGCAAGTTCAGGATTTACCATTGGTTCAACCAACAATGCTTCTTCATCACAAAGTAATTTTTCATCCTTGCCAGCTTCTTTAATGGAAGTAGATTCAATTTCTGTTCTATTCGAGAATAAAACCATTTTAAAAAATGAACAGGTTACTGAATCTGGCATTAAAGCACTCAACTTAGAGCAGTATCAGTATATACACTTTGCCACGCATGGGAATATCAACGAGAGCAATCCTCTTCAAAGTGGTTTACTTATTTCAAAGAAAGATGACTTTGAGGTGTTGTTTGGGGAAGATGGATATCTCAACAGCATGGAGATTTCTAACCTACGTTTAAACGCTGATTTAGTAGTGCTGAGCGCCTGCAATACGGGTATGGGTAAGATGGTGTCGGGGGAAGGGGTATTGGGCATGCAGCGGTCTTTTTTCCAAGCGGGTACCTCATCAGTGCTGGTAAGTTTGTGGAATATATTTGATAAAAGTACTTCTACCTTGATGAGCCGTTTCTATAAAAAGTTGAAGGAACATAAAGAAGAAGAATTGGGAGTTTGGAATAAATTAAAGCTGTTTTTCGATGTTTATGAAGCCCCATTATTCGGCTATAAAGAAAAAGCACTTCGGGATGCTAAACTCTCCTTGATTGATCATCCGTACTACAATCATCCAATACATTGGGCGCCGTTTGTACTTTACGGCAAATAAAAAAAGGCCTGCTCAAATTAATGAACAGGCCTCTAACGAATCAATATTAAATAAATATTAGTTGCGCGATTGCGACTTAGTTTTGTTGATGAATTCCTGATTATCAACTTCAGGACGCACTGCTGAGTTCGCCAATTTTGCAGTCGTCATATAAACTAACTTGGTACGCTTGGTAAGAGCTTCCCACTCAATTTTAGAAATCTCATCCGATGGACGGTGGTAGTCATCATGGGTTCCATTAAAGAAGAACACGAATGGCACTCCTAATCGACCAAAGTTCCAGTGATCACTTCTTCTGTAAAACTGATTTGGATCTTCTAAATCGTTATAACGCTTACTTAAATCTAAGTTCACGCTTTCCATATTTGCTTCATTCATCAAGCTATCGATGCCTGAAGAGATGATTTCACCGCCAATTACGTAGATATAGTCTTTGTTGTCTTCATGCTCTTTATCAACACGGCCAATCATATCCACGTTGATGTTAGCAATAGTATTTTCGATTGGGAAAATTGGATGGTCTGAGTAGTATCTAGATCCAAGAAGTCCCATTTCTTCGCCTGAAACGTGAAGGAATAACACACTTCTTTTTGGACCTGCACCAGCTTTCTTAGCAGCAATCATTGCTTGTGCCGCATTTAGAAGCCCTACCGTTCCACTACCATCATCATCAGCACCATTGTATAGATTGTCGCCTGTTAAATCTGGACGTCCAATTCCTACGTGATCGTGGTGTGCACTAAGTACTACCACTTCGTCTTTTAGCATTGGGTCTGAACCTTCAATGAAGGCTGCGATGTTTGATGCTTCAACAATATTTTGATCTACATCAGCAGTATGTTCAAGTGAAAAACCTAATGGCTTAGGTTCAAAGTTTGTTGGATCTGCTTTTAGTGTTTCAGCTAGCTCAGCAACTTTTTCGTTGCTTTCTAAGCCTAAAATTTGGGCCCCTAATTCAGGCTTCACACGGTTCCAAGCAGCTACTTTACGATCGTTGTTTTGAAGGTAGGCTAACGATAAACGTCCGCTTCTGCCTAAGTTTTCTTGAACGGAAGCCTGAGCTTCGTCAAAAGTAGCAGGGTTTGCGTAATCCATAACTAGGATAACCCCAGAAGCGCCACCAGCTGCCATCACACTTTGCAGGGCACGTTGGTTTAAAGATTTCGCATCAAAAATTACGAGTAACCATTTCCCTTCGATATCGGTTGGGTAGTGGTTGATGCCTTTTTCTTCGTCTAACATACCAAGGCCAGCGAATACGATTTCACCTTCTACATTATCAGTTCCACCGAAAATAGTCGCGAAATCACCTGTTTCTTGTTTATTTAAGTTTGATGCACTTATTACCCCATCTTCGGTATTGCTTAGCACATACTCATATCCGTTTACTACGGGCCCAGCTAAGTTGTACGATTGAATGTAGGTACCATTGTCGCCAACCGGCGTAAGCCCTAATTCTGTGTAACGTTGAGTTATGTAATCGGTAGCTTTCTGAATACCCTCGGTTCCAGTAGCTCTACCTTCGAATTCGTCGCTCGCGATGATGGTTAAATCTGCTTTAAGGCCTTCCATGGTTATGGTTTCCTGGAAGTCGTAAATACTTGCCGATGGGATGTTTGAGCTTTGTTTAGCTCCACTACATCCAATAAGCAACCCAGTAATTAATAGTAGTGTTGTTTTCTTCATGTTTAGTCGTTGTTTTTTATTTAAGCACTTATAATTTCGTCGACCGGTTTCAAGTCCACATAAAATTCAGTGGGGTCTTCTTCGAGAAAGAGATCGATTTGTTGCTCCTTGATCATTTCTAATACTGCAAGGAAGGTAACCACAATCACTACTCGATTTGTGATTTCTACGCAAAGTTCTGTAAAAGATTGCCGTCCTCTTTTACTAAGAGTATGTATTACAAATTCAGATTGTTCTTCTATTGAAGTCTCAACCTTATCTACTTTATGAACAATGCGTTTTCGTTCTATATCTGTAAGTACTTTTCGAAAAGCCGAAATAAGATCAAATAAAGTCACATCTTTAAGTGCCTCTCCTGAAGCTTGTTGTTCCACATTGTCGGCTTCTGGGTAGCCACGCATATAGCGTTTTCGGGCTTCTTCATCGATATCGGCCATTTTGATGGCCATCTCTTTGTACCTTTTATATTCTAGCAAGCGTTGTACCAACTCGTATCGCGGATCAGATTCGTCCAACTCTTCGCTATCATCCTCTTCTCGAGGGAGCATCATCTTGGCTTTAATCGACATTAACATGCTGGCCATTAGAATAAATTCGCTGGCTACATCTAAGTCGAATTCCTCCATCACATGTATATACTCTAAGTATTGCCCCGTAATGTAAGATATGGGGATATCATAGATGTCGAGCTCATCTCTCTTGATAAAGAAAAGCAGTAGATCGAGCGGACCTTCGAAGTTATTTAATTGAACGCGATACACTATTAAAACTTAAGTGGTATTCTAATAAAATTCTGCATTTTCTTTTACCTAATCTACCTTATTTTATAGGTTCATTATTATCATTTAGATGGATTATCCAAAGTTTGTAACAGCCGTACTCGAAAATGATCGCAAGCAACTCAATGAGTTCTCTGAGGTTCTTACACGTGTACTCATTAAGTTTTTGCTGGTTCGCTTAGATGCCAATCCGGCTGATGCCCAAGACTGTGCGCAAAATACTTTAATGTTAGTGATAGATAAAATTCGCGCAAACAAGCTCAACAATCCCGACTCCATTATCTATTATTTATTCACAACCGCTAAAAATGATTATCTGAAATTAGTGGCTAAACACCGTGAATCGCATTTTGAAGAAGTTCCAGATACTTACATTGCTCCCGCTGATCAATTGGAGAATATTTTAGATAAAGAACGCCAATCGATACTAAAAAAATGCATGGAGCTTCTAAAGCCCAAACAATTGAAATACATCAGCTATTGGTTCGAACATCCGGATAACGATGCTTCAGTGGTAGCGGCGCACTTTAAGATTAGTGTTAACAATGCTTGGACCAAGAAGCACCGGATACTTCAAGTACTAAAAGACTGTGTTCAAAAAAAATTACAACAATAGTGTAAGGAATATGATTTTCAGCGGTCTTACAAAGCAGGTCAACAGTATGTATGTAAAGCATACATACTGAATTAAGCGAGGAGTGAAATGAGTACAAGCAACAAGAAAGATATTTACGGTAGTATACAGCGCTACATTCAAGGTCAGCTAAGTGAAGAAGAAATAGAAGCTTTATGGGTAGAGTTTGCCAAAGATCCTACTTTGTTAGATCGCCTAGAAATTGAAGTTGGTGTTAAAAAAATTATTCAAGCGGAAATGGCGCCCTCACAGTCTAAAGGCGCAAAGCTTCTCTTTTTAAACAATTGGGGCTGGCATGCCGCCGCTGCAGTGGCAATTCTTTTAGTTGCCGTTGTTCAAGTGTTTAGAGTCGACACCCCTACTCAACTTAGCGAGTTTATCATTACTGGTATTCCTTTAGATCAAGTTGAAACCACAGATGGAATCCGTTCTAAAAAGGAAATGATAGTGCTTGAAGCCGACTCGTTGATGAATTTAGGTTTTGCCGCTTTAGTGAACGACAACAAAGAACAAGCACTTTCCCTTTTTAACCAAGTTATTGCTAGCTACGATGAAGAGCCTTATGCTTCAAAAGCATATCTGAATCGCGGCATTATCCATTTTAATGATGGGGTATTCGAAAGTGCCGTTGAAGATTTCATTGAAGCAGCTGAAAGAGCTTCTGACAATCGCATGATTTCCGAAAAAGCTTATTGGTACCTTGCCAACACATATGTGAATACCGGCCAACTAGAAAAAGCACTTGAGGCTGTTTCCGAAGCTTATAAAAGAGATGGTGTATTCCGAAAGCCGGCATTATTACTCTACCAAAAACTAAGTTACGACCTCGGTAATGTGGATTATGAACAAGCACCAGCTTCTTTAGGAGAAAAAGAGTAAGCCCTAATTTTCCGCTAGACAAGAACTAACGCAATTCAGCAGGAATAGGACTTAAGCTGTCTTTCATATGGTTCATCAGCACTTTATGGGTACTCACTTTTTTCTCGCCTTTCTTTTTTGTGAGTTTAGTGTAGCTCCCATCCGTGTTCAATTGCCAGCGCTGTACGTTATCACGCAGGTATACATTGAAAACAAACTGTAGGTATCGCTTTAAGGCCGGTGCCTCTATAGGTGTAATCGCTTCAACTCGAGCATCTAAATTTCGGTGCATTAAATCCGCCGATCCAATAGAATACAAATGTTGCCCACCATGGTGGAAGTAGTACATTCTAGAGTGCTCTAGGAAGCGCCCGATTATTGAAAAAATACGGATGTTTTCACTTAAACCTTCTTTGCCCGGGATAAGCCTACAAACCCCTCGAACAATTATATCAATTTGAACTCCTGCTTGTGATGCCTCATATAGTTTCTGAATTATCACAGGGTCTTCCAAGCTATTCATCTTCGCTATAATTCGAGCTGGTCGGCCATTTTTGGCTTCTTCCGTTTCAAATTCAATAAGTCCGGTGATCTGCTTTCGTAAATGGCGAGGGGCTACCATGAGCTTTTCGAAGGTTTGCTCAGGCGCATAGCCTGTAAGCAAATTAAAGACGTCTGTTACATCCGAAGCAATCGTTTCGTTGCAAGTGAATAAACCCAGATCTTCATACAACTGAGCAGTATCAGGATGATAATTACCCGTTCCTATGTGGCAATATGTTTTGAGTCCACTAGCTTCTTCACGCACAACCATGGTGAGTTTAGTGTGAATTTTTAGTCCTGGAATACCATAAGCCACATGTACACCACAGTTTTCCAGTTTCTGAGCCCAAGTGATATTTCTCTCTTCATCAAAACGAGCTTTGATTTCAACCAATACGGCTACCTGCTTCCCTTCTTCAGCTGCATGCATAAGCGAGTGCATAAGGGGGGAATCTTTAGAGGTGCGATACAGGGTTTGTTTAATGGCCAACACTTGAGGGTCTTTAGCGGCTTCTTCTACAAACTGCTGAGTGGTTAGCTCAAAACTATGATAAGGGTGATGAACCATGAAATCGCCTTGCTTAATCACTTCAAATATGCTCGGACGTTCTTCATCAATCTCGTGCCTTAACACGGGGTGTTGTACAGGGGTCCAATGCTTACTTTTAAGGCGAGGGAATCCACTTAAATTGGTAATCTGCAGTGCATCTACCAAGCCGATAGTCCCATTCATTTCATATACATCATTCCAATTGATGTTTAAATTCTTAATGAGGTACTTCTTGATGTGCTTGGGCATGCTTGCGTCTAGCTCTAAGCGAACGATCTCAGCAAACTTCCGCTCTCTTAATTCATCTTCTATGGTTTCGAGTAAATCGTCCGCTTCTTCCTCATTTCTATCTAGTGAAGCATTTCGAGTTACTCTGAACATGTGCGCCGAAAGCACTTTCATTCCAGGGAAGAACTCATCGATTTTAGTACGAATTAGGTCTTCGATGGGTACTAATACTACTTTGTTACCACGGCGGTGAACTTGAATTAATCGAGGACGGTTCGCTGGGATTTTCAACCGCGCGAAATGCTTTTCTTTTGTTTTAGGGTGCTGAAGTTCAATCGCAAACGACAAACTTTGGTTAGAGATGAATGGGAAAGGATGGGATTCATCCACAGCTAAAGGGGTAACAATCGGGTAAATCTGCTTTGTGAAATAGCGATCACTTACTTTTTTCTGATAATCACTCAGCTCATCGTATTCTTTGATTTTAATCCCTTTCTCGGCAAGCGCTGGCAGTAACTCATTAAAAAAGCAGCCTCTATAGGTTTCAATCATGTTCATCACTTCATGACGAATCACTTTTAACTGATCGGAAGCTGATTGCCCATCCACAGATAAGGTATTAACACCCGCAAGCTGTTGGCGTTTAAGACCTCCAACGCGCTTCTGAAAAAACTCATCTAAATTCGAACACACAATACCGATGAACTTAACTCGCTCAAGCAACTTATTCTTTGGGTTCATCGCCTCGGCTAGCACTCGTTCATTGAATTTCAGCCAGCTCATTTCATAGTTAAAAAAGTAATCTGGACCGAATATCTTTAGACTACTTGAACTCAGGTCCTTGTGCAATCCCTTCTCTTTCAATACTTCGTTCTTTTTTAGGTTAGCCACTTTCTTCCCACGTCGCTTTTTTTGTTCCGCGATGGGATCATATTCAAGTTCATCAGGGGAGAAAGATTTATACTTCATAAGCGGCTTAAAATTCAATACGCATTTCGATGCTAAACTAACTATAATTCTGTAAAGTTAGTGTAAACTTATACTCCAGCAATATCGTGCATAATCCACTTTTAAATCCTTCCAACAAAGAAGATGCCTTTGAGAATTCCGTTCGGCCCTCCTCTTTGGAAGAATTCATCGGTCAACATAAGACCATATCTAATCTTCAGGTTTTTATAAGTGCGGCTAAGCAACGTGGCGACGCACTCGATCATGTGATTTTATCAGGACCTCCAGGTCTTGGAAAAACCACACTCTCTCATATCATAGCCCAAGAGATGGGGGTGAGTATTAAGCCAACAACAGGGCCTGTGTTAGAAAAACCAGGTGACCTAGCAGGAATGCTCACGAATCTGGAAGAAGGCGATGTCTTGTTTATAGACGAAATCCATCGTTTAAATCCTGTGATTGAGGAATACCTTTACTCGGCCATGGAAGATTTTAAATTGGATATCGTAATTGATTCTGGTCCCAATGCGCGAAGTATTCAAATTGATTTAAATCACTTTACCCTTGTTGGCGCCACTACTCGAAAGGGGATGCTTACTGCTCCTTTAAGAGCTCGATTTGGTATCGATATGCGCCTCGATTACTATGAAGTGGAGCTGTTACAACGCATTGCTTTACGAACTGCTCACATCATGAACTTTGGCATAACCGAAGAAGGTGCTCATGAAATTGCACGACGTAGTAGAGGAACCCCACGTATTGTAAATAAACTTCTTCGTCGTACGCGTGATTTTGCACAAGTAGAAGGACTTACAAAAATTGATAAGGCTATAGCCGACAAAGCCCTGAACGCTTTAGATGTAGATTCTAATGGCTTGGATGATATGGATATTCGCATGTTACGTGCCATCATCGAGAATTATAGCGGTGGCCCTGTAGGTCTTGGAACCTTAGGTGTGGCTGTAGGGGAAGATAAAGGCACTATTGAAGAAGTGTACGAGCCTTATCTAATTCAAGAAGGCTTTTTACAGCGTACCCCAAAAGGTAGAGTTGCTACTGCAAAAGCATATCAATACTTGGGCATTAATAAAGATGATAACACCGGTTCACTGTTTGATTGATGCATAGCCTAGCCGGCGAGCATGCACATCAAAAACGTGATTTAAAAATTTATTAGGGCGATAGAAATTAATAACCATTTTTCTACCCTTTTCTTCTTAACTTTGGCGCTTTCGTAACCGAAAGCACCTTATACCGATTATAAAAAGAGACTATGAAGAATTTATTTACCTCCGAGTCAGTATCTGAAGGACACCCAGATAAAGTAGCTGACCAAATCTCAGACGCCTTACTTGATGCCATGTTGGCAAAAGACCCGCAATCTCGTGTAGCGGTTGAAACCCTTGTAACTACCGGATTAGCTGTAGTATCTGGTGAAGTAACCACAGATGCCTATATCGATGTTCAAGAGATCGTTCGGGAAGTGATTAAAGAAATAGGCTATACCAAATCTTCTTATCGCTTCGATTCTGAAAGCTGTGGGGTACTTTCTACCATCCATACGCAAAGCCAAGATATTGCAATGGGTGTTGACCGTGATGGCGCTGGTGATCAAGGTATGATGTTTGGATATGCTACTAAGCAGACCGAAGCTTATATGCCGATGCCGCTTCAATTTTCACATGATTTGCTTCGTGAACTTGCTCGAATTCGCAAGAAAACCGATTTAATGCCTTATTTAGGTCCAGATAGCAAAAGTCAGGTTACTATAGAGTATGACAATGATGGGCAGCCTAAGCGTATTGATACGATTGTACTATCAACGCAACATGATGAAGGCGTATCTCAAGATCAGATTAAAGAAGACATCAAGAATCACTTAATTAAGAGTGTAATTCCAGCACAACTTATAGATGCGGATACTATTTACCACGTTAATCCAACAGGTAAATTCGTGATTGGGGGCCCACATGGCGACACTGGATTAACAGGTCGTAAAATCATTGTGGATACTTACGGTGGATTCGGAGCTCATGGTGGAGGTGCTTTCTCTGGTAAAGATCCTTCAAAAGTAGATCGTAGTGCAGCATACGCTTCACGTCATATTGCTAAGAACTTAGTTGCTGCAGGTCTCGCTGAAGAATGTTTAGTTCAATTGGCCTATGCAATTGGGGTAGCAGAACCTGTTTCTATAAATGTGAATAGCTATGGTACAGGATCAATGAGCGATGTTGAGTTGGCTAAACTTGTAAGCAACACCTTCGATTGTACTCCAAAAGGCATTATTGAACGCTTTGACCTCAAGCGACCTATCTATAAGCCAACGGCTGCATATGGGCATTTTGGTCGCGAGGAGTTTCCTTGGGAAAAGCTTGACTTCGTAGATGCATTAAGTAAGTAAGCCTTTAGTTATTTACTTAACTAGCTTAAACAAGCTACCGTTTTTGAAAGGTCTTGGAGTTTTACTTCAAGACCTTTTTTATTGATATAAGTCATGCCCTTAATTCTTCTTACCGTTTTATTACTTCTGGTCTTTGTTACTTCGAGTGAATACGAGCAACTTAGTGGTCTTACTACGAATCATTGAGTCGTATTAACTCACTCATCTCCTTTAATTAAATCTAAGGCACCTACTTCCATCTTTAGATATCTCCCTTCGGTCGATATGACAAAGATAAATGTAACACCCTTATTGTCACTTCGAGTCAATAAAATCCCAACCCCCTAAGTTCCTTCTCTCCGCTTAGGATGACGTCGTTATTGGATGATAGAAACTGCATCACTAGCAGCGAAGCTGGAGCTTCTAGAATGCGTTCCCAACGTGGATGTTGGGAACGAGGTTAAGATAACACCCTTGTTGTCATGCTGGACAGCGGAACGAAATGAAGCATGATTCAGCTGCCCATATTTTTGGTTGTTCTAGTAAAAACACTTCTTCCTTAACAACTATTGTCTGGACCTCGTTAGGTAATTATCAAAATTTAAAACTATAGTTGATAAAAGGTAAAATGAAGCCTTCTTTAACTACATCAACATGGTTGGTTTTAAAGTTATAGTCATGGGACAAGTCTTTTTCCATTAAGAGATTTTTTATTTGAAGCGCCCACTCTGAGGTGTGTTTAGCTTTGTTGATTTGATAAGTAAGGGTAGCATCAAAAATGAGGCGATTCGGAAATTTCTTTTCGAAAGCACGTTGGTTAAAATAACGGACTTCTTCGAAGTTTGACGAGGCGTCAAAGTTAATAGGGCTAAAGCGTTCACCCCCTACATATGCTATTTTTCCATTTAACCCTAGTACACGTTTACCATCATCCCAACTATATTCCTTTCCGCCTAATACATTAAATGCATAGCCCTGATCGAAGCGAGTGTTATACCATTTACTATCTCCTCCTTTATACTGAGAGTTATAGATGGTACCAGTAACTAAATAATAGTACCCATTATTAAAGAATCGTTCATAGGTTGTTTCCAAACCATAATTCCGTCCTTTACCTTTGTTTATTAAGGCCTCATTAAAGGTCCAATCTTGAGTAAAGTTTATCATTGAAAATGAACTATCTGCAATAACCGGAACATCGTATTGTTCTTGATTATAGACCTCAACTTTAAGTCGGGTATTTTCTTTTACTTTCAAATCATACCCAAGAACAAAATGATGCGCTTTAGTCATTTTTAGGTGCTTATTTGTGTATTCATCATCAGTTTTAATAAAGTAAATACGTAAGTCCTCTATTTGGCTATGTAGTCCATACCCAAAACTAAGCTTAGAATTATTATTCATAATCCACTCAACACCCATTCTGGGCTCTAAGGTCATTTCTTCAGTAAGTGCAAACCACTGTGAATGTACTCCAGTATGTACGGTAACCTTAGGTGATATATAGAATCGGGATTGGGTGAAGAATTGCAATAACTCACTATGTCCTTGTTCATCAATAATTGTAGCTAAGGGAGGGGAATCATTTGGGGCGCTCTGAAGCTTCAAATCATATAATAGATATTGAAAACTTACTCCGGTTCTATTTAAATGATACTTTGAATATGGCTTATCGAGTACTGAACGAAAAGAAATTCTTCCACTTGTATTATTTATAGTTAAGTTAGGCTCTAATACTACATCTTGATTGAGGCGTTGTTGCTGCCAGCTTGTATAATTAATCGTTGCAGCCAATGAGGTTTCCAATGAACTATTCTCACCAATAAGAATATTGTGTGTTAGTCCTGTAGCACCTACACCCATATTCATTTTGTATTTGATTCTATGCCAAAACTCATATTCCCATTGGCTTTTATCAAAGGTGGCATTTTGTGATTGCCCATCCCATCCTCCTATACCCCACAGCTTAATTCTTCCATATTTTTTTGATCTGAAATCAATTTTGTAGGATATGTCTTGATATTGAAGACTTCCTTCAGTTGGAAGTAATGGCATTAATAATGCTAGTGTAGAGTAGCGATAGTTAAATAAATAGGTTGAGTTACTTGATGAATTAAAGGGTCCTTCTGAAGCAAATTCTAAGCCATTGATCCCAATCTGTGCGGTGTGTTCACGGCGATTCATATTCCCAGATCTGAAATTGATATCAAACACCCCAGCTAAAGCATTCCCATATTGTGCTGGAAAGGCGCTTGTTAAAAAATCTGAGTCGGCTAAAAGCTGATTGCTAAATAATGTGAGACCTCCTCCTCCAGCTATGGAGAGACCCGCAAAGTGATTCGGATTGGGTATTTCAACACCAAATAATCGCCATTGAACATTTTTGGGTGCATTGCCCCTTACTATCAGCGCATTTTGCTGTGTGCCGCCACCAGATGAGACCCCTGCGAAGGCGGAAACCATACGGCTAGGATCATCAACTCCTCCAGCATAACGTCGGGTTTCTTCAACAGTGAAAGATCTCGAGCTAGCATAGGCCATCTCGTTTATGGGGTTCGACTTATTTATCTCAGGTGTTACAATGACCTCTTGACCTTCAAATACTTGTTCGGTCATTTTTATATCAAGAATGGTTTCTTTAGCAGATTGTACAAGTACTTCATGAAGTACTATAGAATCATAACCTAAAAAAGTGACTTTGATATCATATCTACCTAAGGGAACATCTTCCATTTCAAAGTCCCCATCTTGATTGGTTGCCGTTCCAATAAGTGGTTGGGTATGCAGTAGAATTATGTTGGCACCTATAAGCCCCTCATCGGTTAAAGCATCTGTTACATTTCCGCGAATAGTGCCCGATTGTGCTTTGGTGGTAGCTGGAAGCGTGAGTAATATTAAAAAAAGGAATAGGGTTGGTTTAACAAATAAGAATTTCATCCTACAGAATAATTTGTGTGGTTGTTAATATTCTGTGGGAATAAAAGGAGTGTTAAGGCTCTAAATCGTCTTTTCCGGTGGGATTGGACATTCTTTATAGCACTTTTTAAGTGGCTTAAAGATTTCGTTTTTTAAATTCAGAAGGGGTCATCCCAGTGTGCTTTTTGAAAACAGAATTAAAAGAAGATTTCGAGTTGAAACCAGCTTCAAGAGCTAAGGCATAAAAGGTTTTATTATTCATTTCTGAATCCAATAATTTCTTCTTCACTTCCTCAACTCGATAGTGATTTATAAAATCATAAAAACTTTTATCTAAGTACTGATTTAAAATTTGAGTAAGGTTATGGGGAGTAAGGGATAATTCCTTTGCCAAATCACTTAGTTTTAAATCATTTTGTTGATAGATTTTTTGCTCTTCCATTACAGCTTTAATACGAATCACATATTGCTCGGCTTCATTTTTATTCAATCCTGATTTTTGATATTGATCTTGAAGAAGGGTACGCTTGTTCACTTGAGGTACTATTTCGGAATTACTAAACACTTCCGATTGATATAAACCCATGTATCCAATACTGTAAATGAATGCCGTTACGAATAATAAATTGATGTTTCCGAAAAGTCCTTCCCCCGATCCCATTAGCAAAGTATTTGAAGCAGAGAAAAAATGTATACTTCCAGCCACTAATGCTAACACGATGGCTCCCATTACAATATTCTGTAGCCAGTTTAGGTTTATTTTCTCAATAGAGGAATAGGAGTTTTTCAACTTCTTACGATAGGAATTAAGCATGAAATAAAGGCATAACGCATAAGCTAACCCATGTACAATTTTTAAATTATTCAGAACATTAAACCCGAATGAATTAGCTTGAACCATAGAGGATTTTGTGAAGGCTAATTTTTCATTCCCCGGTTCTATAAAAAATGGAATCATGTAAATTAGCAGTACTACAAAGGGTATAAAATGTAAGTAATCCAAAACTGTGAGTGTGTCACTGCCATCTCTCATCAGTTTAACATATAAGAACAATAGCGGGCCATAAAGAAGAGTAATTGGAAAATCTATACCAATTAACATGGGATGAACAGACAATAACTGACTGTTGTAAAATGCCGCCATTCCTAGATCGATGGAAAAAACAAGCATAAGTAATGCAAGTAACTTGTTAGGAAGCTGATTGGTCTTTTTTAGGGCTAAAATGAGTGCCAAAAACAAACCATGAATCGCGCCAAGTAAAAAAACAATTTCTATTATCATTCTTAATAGTAGGTACTAACGGATAAATGGGAAAATTTAAAACCTGTCATAAGATACTTCATAATATAGGGCTCATTAAATCTATCATTCATCAAAATTGATTATAACTTGGCACCTACTTCAATCTTTAGATATCTCCCTTCGGTCGATATGACAAAGATAAAGGTAACACTCTTGTTTTCACTTCGAGTGAATAAAATCCCAAACCCTTATCCCTTATAATCTTTCGCGCCGTTTAAGATGATGTCTTTGTTGGATTATGGAAATTGCATCGCTATCAGCGAGTCTGGTGCTTAAAGAATGCGTTCCCAACGTGGACGGTGGGAACTAGGTTAAATTTAGAGATCTTACTTCAAACCATTGAGTCGTATCAACTCACTCATCTCATTTAATTAAATCTAGGGCACCTACTTCCATCTTTAGATATCTCCCTTCGGTCGATATGACAAAGATAAAGATAACAACCATGTCGTCTTGCTGGACAGTATCTGTGTAGGGCTATGTCTGTATTCCGGATGCCTATTATTTTTCTTTCAATACATCAATACTTCAGTACTTTGGGGTAACAGTAGGGGTGTGTTTTATAACATAAGTTAATAATAGAATGATAATAATAAACATTACTTATACATTAGACATCTATAATTAAAAAGATTTGGTCAACCCACCTTCTCTGCCGTATATTGGTAGGAGTTACTTGAAAGTAAAGCGCACCAAGCGGTGGGCTTTTTTTATGTCTATGAATTTTTGAGTATTAAAAAACAACTTTTATCGCCTCTCCAAAGCTGTTTTGATCCAAATTCCTTTTTTTTGCAGATGTAGGTGGAACGAGTTACTTTGTAATTAAAAGTACTTTTCTATGAGCCCACAATCCGAACACTTACAAGATCTTGCTGAAATTCGCGCCATGATGGAGCGCTCTTCCAAATTTTTATCCTTATCCGGCTTATCTGGTGTTCTGGCTGGGTGCTATGCTCTAGGTGCCGCTTGGGTAAGCGCTAATGTTTTCGAGTTTAATCCAACTTCTATGGCTTATACTCTTAATGCAGAACATGAGCAGGGCTTAGTGCTAACGGCCCTAGCTACCTTGGTGCTTGCCGTTCTTTCAGCCATTTTATTATCCTGGAGGAAGGCTCAAAAGAAGGATGAGAAAATATGGAATGCCACAACACGTCGAGTGGTCACCAATGTAAGTATTCCACTAATTGCCGGAGCTGTACTTTCCATTTCTCTTCTTCAAAATGATTTAGTTGGACTTATCGCACCTATTACGCTGCTGTTTTATGGCATCGCATTATACACGGCCGGCTCCTATACCTATCATGATATAAAGTACCTTGGCATCATTCAGATTGTGCTTGGGTTGTTAGCTTGTTGGTTCGTGCAGTGGGGCGTACTGTTGTGGGCAATTGGATTTGGCCTTATGCATATCGTTTATGGTGCTACCATGCACTTTAAATACGAGCGGTGATCGATTGTGCAAGTATCCTTCGATAACTTACATAAAGCCTTCGAAAATAGAGTACGCCTGGGAATCATGTCGGCATTAGCCGTGAATGATTATCTAGATTTTAATTCGCTTAAAGAGTTTTTGGATGTCACAGACGGCAATTTAGCTACGCATCTCAAGAAGTTAGAACAACTTGAGTTTATAGGTATAGAGAAGTCGTTCGTAGATAGAAAACCCAATACTAAATATTTCGTTACTCCAAAAGGCCGCCAAGCTTTTGAAGCTCACCTTCAAGTGCTAGAAGGCATTATCAAAGCCCAAAAATAATGGATACAACTAAACCTAAGTCACCAACCATACTTCTTATTCCTTTGCTCATGCTTGCATTCGGAATCCTACTAATGGTATTTATGATTGTGGTAGAAGATGAACCCGGAGCCATTCCTACACTGCTTATAGTTGTAGGTACTGCATGGGCGTTCATAATAAAGCGCAAAACTAGTCGATTGTCTCGTGGTAATTAGAAAAGTAATAGTGCACTACGACTGCTTATTTAATAATCATTTGCACCTTTTATTCTGAATTGTGTGTAATCTTAGGTCTTCTAAAATCCATACTAAGCATAGACCATGAGATATAGACTCCTTCCGTACTCCTTCATATTTGCTCTTGCCATTTCTTTCAGCGTACAAGCTCAGCATACTTTTAGTGCTAAAGTAATTGACCATGATAACCAAGACCCCTTAGTAGGAGTTACGGTGTATTTTCAAAGCTTATCAAAAGGGGATATTACCGATGCAAATGGGTTGGTCAAAATAAACAACATTCCTTCTGGCACCCACCAAGTAAGCATTAGCTATGTTGGTTATGAATCTATAGTGCGTTCATTCTCATTTCCAATTACTGGTGGACAAATGCCTATCACTTTTGAATTAGAGCATGCCCACGAAGAGTTAGAAGTGGTATTGGTACAATCTACGCGTAGTAGTAGAACTATTGAAGATAGTCCAACTAGGGTGGAGTTTATTGCTGGTGAGGAGCTGGCCGAAAAAGGAAATATGAAACCGGGTGATATCAGAATGTTGTTAAATGAAAGCACGGGTGTAAGAACTCAACAGACATCAGCCACTAGTTATAATTCAAGTATTCGTATTCAAGGCTTAGATGGTAAATACACTCAATTAATACGTGATGGATTACCTTTATACTCAGGATATTCGGGTGGACTAAGTTTAATGCAGATTGCCCCGCTTGATTTACAGCAAGTTGAATTAATTAAAGGAGCATCCTCAACCTTATATGGTGGTGGAGCCATTGCGGGCATCGTAAATTTAATTTCGAAAACACCTTCTGATGAGCCTGAACTTAGTTTTATGCTGAATGGAACATCCGCTCTTGGGCTCGATGCTAGCACTTTTTATGCTACCCGAAACGACCGCTTTGGGGTTACTGTGTTTGGTTCGTACAATAAAAGCACAGAATATGACCCGGCTGATATTGGCTTAACGGCTATTCCAAAATTTGATCGATTTACCCTCAATCCTAAGGTCTTTTTCTATTTTGACCACACTGATATTAATGTTGGAATGCATATTACCACTGAAGACCGACTAGGCGGTTCCATCGATTATATTGAAGGGGATAGGAGCTCGAATCTGTATTTTGAACGGAATGAAACTCAGCGCATCACGTCAACTTTTGATCTTCAGCATGTAATCAGTGAGCGTACCCATTTATCAATAAAGAACAGTTTTAGTTATTTCGATCGAAGCATTCAGATTCCAGATTATGTATTCGAAGGCCTTCAACAATCTTCCTTTAGTGAGGTCAATGTTCGAACCAGATATGGAAGTTCAGAGTGGATTGGTGGGTTAAACCTATGGACGGAAAACTTCGACCAACAGCAAGGTTCTGCATCTTACACACTCGACTTCAATGAGCATACCTTTGGTTTATTTGTTCAAAATACAACACCATTGCACTCCATGTGGACCTTAGAAACGGGCCTTAGATATGACATTCATAGCACCTATGGTTCGTTTTTGCTTCCACGACTTTCATTGATGGTTGAACCTTCACAACAATTAACCATGCGTATTGGTGGTGGGTATGGCTATAAAGTGCCTACATTATTTTCAGAAGAAAGCGAGCGCCGTCAGTTTCAGGATGTTAAACCGCTCGACTCTGATGCTTTAGAAGCGGAGCGATCATTAGGTACGAATATTGACATCAATTACCGAATTCCGATTACCAATGATCTAGTGCTAAATTCGAACATTCTTTTCTTCTATACACGCATCAACGACCCCCTTCTTTTAACCAAATCGAATTCCGAATATGAATTCACTCAGCCTAATGGTTCTTTGGATACAAAAGGGGTAGAAGTAAACTTAAAATGGAGCTATAAAGACTTGAAGCTGTTTGTTGGGTATACCCATGCTGATGTTCAACAACATACCAATGGAAATAGCCAACGGTATCCATTAGTTGCTAAACACCGATTAAATAATGTGCTGATGTATGAAAAGCATGGTGAGTTTTGGATAGGCTTGGAAGCATATTATTATAGTCCACAGCTCTTGGGCGATGGTTCAGAGGGCGAATCCTATTGGATTACGGGCTTAATGATGGAAAAGAAAATGACGTCCACACTATCCCTATTCTTAAACTTTGAGAACTTCATGGATACACGGCAAACACGATTTGATGCCATTTACACGGGAAGTATTCAAAACCCTGAGTTCAAAGATATTTATGCTCCTCTTGATGGCTTCGTTATAAACGGTGGCGTTAAGCTTAGTTTTTAATTCTTAGATATAAAAAAAGCAGGTTCTATTGCTAAAACCTGCTTTTAATTTTTATGACTTGCTGAATTACTTCACGTCAAATCGATCTAAATTCATCACTTTATCCCAAGCTGCGATAAAGTCGTTTACGAATTTTTCTTTAGCATCATCGCACGCATATACTTCGGCGATTCCACGTAGTTCTGAGTTTGATCCAAAAATGAGGTCTACTCTAGAACCTGTCCACTTCAACTCACCTGTGTTGCGATCACGACCTTCAAATCTATCTTGGTGATCTGAAGTAGCACTCCATTTTGTGCCAAGATCTAAGATGTTCACGAAGAAGTCGTTGTTAAGTGTTCCAGGCTTTGATGTGAATACGCCTAAAGTTGAACCATCGTAATTTGTATTGATGCTTCTCATACCACCTACTAGTGCTGTCATTTCTGGAGCTGTAAGTGTTAGTAATTGAGCTTTGTCAACCAGCATTTCTTCTGCTGATGTATTGTGCTTAGGCTTGAAGTAATTACGGAAGCCGTCTGCAGCAGGCTCAAGTGGCTCGAATGAGTCTACATCGGTATGCTCATCACCAGCATCCGCTCTACCAGGAGTGAATGGAACTGTAACGTCGAAGCCAGCATCTTTAGCAGCTTTTTCAACACCAGCACATCCCCCAAGAACAATCATATCTGCCATTGAAACAGCTTTGTTGCCTGATTGCTCTTCATTAAAGGCTTTTTGAATTGCTTCCAGTTTATCTAGCACTTTCTCTAATTGCGATGGATTGTTTACTTCCCAATCTTTTTGAGGAGCTAAACGAACACGTCCACCATTTGCGCCACCACGCTTATCAGAATCGCGGTAAGTAGAAGCTGAAGCCCATGCCGTTGACACTAGTTCAGATACACTGAGTCCAGCATCAAGAATTTTTCCTTTCAGCATCTCTACATCATTATCATCAATAAGATCATGAGTTACTGCAGGAATAGGATCTTGCCAGCTTAAGTCTTCTTCTGGTACTTCAGGACCTAGGTATCTTGCTTTTGGCCCCATGTCGCGGTGCGTTAATTTGTACCAAGCTTTAGCAAACGCTTCTGCAAATTCATCTGGGTTTTCGTAGAAACGACGAGAGATTTTTTCGTACTCAGGGTCGAATCGAAGTGACAAATCGGTTGTTAGCATGAAAGGTGCATGTTTCTTCTCTGGATCATGAGCATCAGGAATTGTACCTTCACCAGCTCCATCTTTTGGTTTCCACTGATGAGCGCCTGCTGGACTTTTAGTTAGTTCCCACTCATACTCAAACAAGTGCTTGAAGAAATCATGGCTCCATTTTGCTGGTGTTGTAGTCCAAGCGCCTTCAAGACCACTAGTAATGGTATCTGCGCCATGGCCTGTACCATATTTATTGGTCCAACCTTGGCTTTGCTCTTCAATGCTTGCGCCTGCAGGTTCTGGACCTACATATTCTTCAGGATCTGCTGCGCCGTGCGTTTTACCGAATGTGTGACCACCTGCAATTAGCGCAACTGTTTCTTCATCATTCATTGCCATTCTTGCGAAAGTCTCACGAATGTCTTTAGCTGCAGCAACAGGATCTGGGTTGCCATTAGGTCCTTCTGGGTTCACATAAATAAGACCCATCTGTACCGCTGCTAACGGGTTTTCAAGTTCACGGTCGCCTGTGTAACGCTTATCGCCTAGCCATTCTGATTCAGAACCCCAGTAAACATCTTCTTCTGGTTCCCAAACATCTTCACGACCACCAGCAAATCCGTAGGTCTCAAAGCCCATTGATTCTAATGCACAGTTTCCTGCAAGAATCATTAAATCGGCCCAAGAAAGCTTTCTACCATACTTTCTTTTTACTGGCCAAAGTAACAATCGTGCCTTGTCTAAGTTAGCATTGTCTGGCCAGCTATTTAAAGGAGCGAAACGTTGCGTACCTGAACCAGCACCACCACGTCCGTCACCAATACGGTAGGTACCTGCACTGTGCCAAGCCATACGAATCATAAATGGACCATAATGTCCGAAATCGGCTGGCCACCAATCTTGTGAGTCGGTAAGTAGATCGTAGATATCTTGCTTAACCGCTGCTAAATCTAATTTCTGAAACTCTTCAGCATAATTGAAATCCTCATCCATTGGGTTGGATAGGGAAGAGTGTTGACGAAGAATGTTGAGGTTTAATTGGTTTGGCCACCAATCTCTGTTTTTGGTACCTCCTCCTGCGCTCTGACGTAATGCACCTCCACTAAATGGGCATTTCGATGCGTTGTTTACATTGTAACTTGAGGTATTGTCCCCTGAGTTATGTGTTATATTTTTATCCATACTACTAACTTATTCTTTAGATGTCTTCTATACTTTTTTAGCTCTTAAAAATACCAAATCGTAGCTACATTAAAATTCTGTTTTGATAGATTGTACCTATCGTCAGCATTAAAGTTTATTTATTGACCTTCAGTACACTTGGTCAATTGCTTTTAAACTTTAACCATTTAAATTACTGACTACAGTTCCTTTAGCTAACTCATTTGTTTATATGAAGATTATTAAGCACTTAAGCCTGATCATTTTTGGGATCTTTTATTGTCAATCCCTTGCAGCCCAAAACACCACTTACAACCCTAAGTTTATTTTTGATGTGCATTTCCATGCCACGAACCAACAATCAGAACGCATGATATCGGGCCTAAATGCCACAATTGAGCACCACCAACAATTTAATGTGAAATATGCTGCGCTATCAGTGGCCAACCAAACAATAGGGCAAGAATGGTTAGCAAAAACACCAAATACTTTTCTTGTGGGCCCTTCCTTTCCCTGTGCAGATGGAAAATATCCCGTTGGATATGATTGTTTTGCTGAGAATGGTGGGTGGCCAGATATAGAGTGGTTAAGAAGTCAATATGAAAAGGGCACGTTTACTGTAATGGGTGAATTGCTGTATGTGTATTACGGTATACCCCCAACCGATGCTAAACTAGCTCCATACTTTGAACTAGCTCATGAGCTCAATATTCCAATCGGTGTGCATGCTGGGCATGGTCCGCCTAAAGAGCGACGCTTACCCACTTGCTGCCCTAACTTCAATGAAGAATTAGGAAATCCTCTTATGCTTGAGCCCATACTCAAAAAATATCCTGGCTTAAAAATTTGGTTAATGCACGGAGGTGAAATTCGTTTTCATAAGCAGGCTATCTCCCTCATGAAAAAACACCCTAATGTTTATGCTGATTTATCCATCTTGAATAGTGTAATGCCTGAAGAGATGTACCACCAGTTCCTAAAAAGTTTTATTGATGCCGGGTTTGAAGATCAGTTGATGTTTGGAAGTGATAACCTTCCCATACCTATGATCCTTGAACGACTACAGAAAGCTTCTTTTCTATCTGATATGCAAAAGGATAAACTACTTTTTAAAAATGCTCTTCAATTTTTTCAATTAGACTCACAATAACTGAACAGCTCCTTTAGCTTCAAGCAGCACACTCTTAGTATGTGTAATGAGAGACTGGCATTTTATTTCGTTCTGCCTAAAAGCATATTTAAAAACTTTGTTCTTACCTCTGGACTAGCATCACGGTATGAATCGAAGTCTACATGCCGATCCGTTTTTGTGGTATCAACGGTGATTCCCCATAATGGATTTGAAGTAGTTGGAAGCATGGAATAGCGTGCATCTCCAAGAACTTCTGGGTGATTCGGATGCCTAACTAATAACCCCTCTGATAATCTCGAAAACCGCTCGATATCTTTAAACATCGCGGTACCCTTGAATGATTTAAATTCTGAATTCCAATCAATTAGTTCTGCACAATCTCCTTCATAAACTTCTGGAGTTGAAAATAGACCTGCTCGAATACCATAACTACATATTTCTCTTTGGTTCACCGTTCGAACACTCCACAAAATTTGATTTCCGATAGTGGGTTTAATGATAAATTCCTTATTGGAGTTATTATCCCCACCTAATTGGTCATTAGCTAGATTTTCCACCCTAGTTTGTTGAATCCCTGCAAAGCATAGATACACGGCTAGCCACCCAACTAACCCAATACTATACCTTTTATTCTTTCTGTAGAATGCTATAGATGCCGCAATTAGTAGTCCTAAACTAAATATGGGATCAAATACGGACACAAGATTTAAAGAGAAGCGTTCGTCTAGAAAGGGCCAAAACATGTGCACTCCGTAACTAGTGATATAATCCATAAGCCCTGCAGTTGAATAGCCCAGTAGACTGAACAGGTATGTCTGTTTAAAACTGAGCTTCTTCTTAACAAATACCCAGAGCACTAAAGTAACAACTAATGCCCCAAATGGGATAAATACAAATGAATGGGTGAACTGTCGATGTAGCTCAAGGGTAAGTAATGGGTTAGAAGAGGAGCCCAAAAATACATCTGCATCAGGGGCTAAGGCAGCAATAAAGCCCACCAGAGATGCCACTTTAAAGCTCTCCTTATCTGAAAACAATTGAGCACTACTTGCTCCTACTAATCCATGTGTAACTGGATCCATACTTAATATCTTTAGTTCACCTTAAGATAGCTTTTACCACCTTTCGGATTTGAAGTATTTGGATTCCAAATCTTAACAAGTTAGGAAGTTTCTAATTAGCCTAATTTGCATTATTTATTGCTTCCCAAGCCACTTCGTGTAAATTGAGCTATCTATCAATTTATGGAGAAACCAATGGCACAATTTGTACTCGTTTACTTAGGCGGCGACTACCCTAGCAATAAAGAGGAAAGTACGCAACACATGATGAACTATCAGAAATGGCTGAGCAATCTGGGAGAGAAAGCTATTGAGCCTGCCAATCCTTTTAAAAACACCCGATCTATAGCTCCCAATAGAAACGTTACTGAAGGAAGCCAAATTGGAATGTCAGGGTATACAATAATAGAAGCCAATTCTATAGGTGAAGCCGAAGAAATAGCTCGTAATTGTCCATTTTTAGATATCAATGGTACCATCGAAGTTTCTGAAAAACTTCCGATGCCTTCGTTCTAGTATGAGATTATAACTCCGGAACTTTAGGGGGAATTTACTCTACAAATAGCATATCAATTATCTTTACAGAGGATTTTAAATTCGATTATGCTAGGCCAAGTCCAAATCTTAATGGATGTAACCATCGCCCTAATTCTAGGCGGTGTATTGGGATTCGAACGTGAATGGAAAAATAAACCCGCTGGATTTCGCACCAATATGATAATTGCCGGAGCTTCGGCTTTATTGGTTTCATTAGGGCGAGTAGTGGTTTTAGACTTCAATCAATTCATCCCTGATGGTGGATTGGGCGTTGATCCCGTTCGTATGGTTCATGCAGTGATTGTTGGGGTGAGTTTTATAGGTGCAGGCACTATTCTTAAAAACAAATCTGACCAAAATATCCGCTATTTAACTACGGCAGCTACCATCCTGATGGCTTCAGGTATAGGAGTGAGTATTGCGCTTAAACAATACCTTATCGGTGTTGGGGCGACCATTATTATTGTTACCATTAACTATCTCTTCGGGTTTTTAAATCGGTATATCGAGCGAAAATCTACTTACACTGATTCGTAGTTCCGCTCAAACTCAACAATTGATTACATAATATTTCCCACTTCATACAATAAGCGAGGGGTTGTGGCTGTTATTTCTGCCATCGCAGCATATTTAAATTACACAAACACATGAGATTGTACTTAAGTCTATTATCCCTTCTATTTTTAATTAATTGTGGCGCCAATGATTCGGGTAATTCCGGTTCATTCACTATCAGTATTTTAAGTAACCCTTCCCAAAGTGAATGGCGGTTTGCTAATTATATAGGTACACAGGAAAATGGCTTCAATCCTAGTAGCCGAGCAGAGACTACATCCATACTTGAGCGTATGGTTCGTGATAGCGTAGACGTTGAATTTGCATGGGTTAGAGAGTATTCGCCTACTTGTGGTGATTTAGATATGGTAGTTCCCAATCAAATTGTAGTTCAGATCAGCGGAAATCCTTCGGCAGCTGACCTTCATCCATCACTAACAAGGACTAGCAATCCAGATTTACCGTGCCCAATTTCTGTGGTTAAATATTCACTGAACTAAGAAATATTAAAATTAGGTCTCCACATCTCTAATGGCCTCTTTCTATTTCTAAAAGCTCCAGTTATTACTATATTTTTAGCCAAGGTTAAAAATGCGATTTAAATAAGTAGAGAACAGGGTAAATCTAAAACAGGGTGGTCCAATAACGATCAAGCACCCTTGTAATAGCGTAAAAAAACATCAAATTATCTCTTATTGCGTTGAATTGTACCTATAAATTAGGTTCTTATATAAAGTAACTAACTAGCAATACTATGAAGCGACTCGTTTTTTCAGCCGCTATTCTATCATTACTCCTATTGGCATTCGTTATATATAACAATAACGAAGAAGTTGATAACAGGCTCTTAATATCCGGTGAAGCGACCGCATTTACGAATGTGAATGTAGTGCCTATGACCAGCTCCACGATTTTAGAAAATAAAACGGTGGTTATAAGAGGCAACGAAATTATTATGATTCGTCCTACTGGCGAATTGAAAATGGGCAAAGGCGTTTCTGTTATTGATGGTACCGATAAATATTTAATGCCCGGACTTGCAGAAATGCACGGCCACGTACCGCCAACCGACCCACCTGCTAACGCGCCTCGATACATGACCAAAGAATATGTAGAGAACACGTTATTTCTATATACCGCTGCAGGTGTAACTACGGTTCGCGGTATGCTAGGGTGGCCGGATCAATTACAGCTCAAGGATAAAATTTTATCTCAAGAGCTTATTGGTCCACAGTTATTTTTAGCTGGGCCAAGCTTTAATGGAAACTCCATTAATTCGGTGGAAGAAGCACGGGAAAAAGTGCGTGCTCAAAACGAAGAGGGCTGGGATTTATTGAAAATTCATCCTGGTTTAACCCTTGAAGAGTATGACGCTATGGCCGCTACCGCTAATGAAGTTGGTATTCGTTTTGGTGGTCATGTTCCTTCTGATGTTGGAATCGTTCATGTTTTAGAAGCAGGGCAAAATAGTATCGATCATATGGATGGCTATGTTGCGTACCTAAGTGCTTTTGAAGGAGCTGAACTCGATGAGAAAATGGATGAACTTATTCAGCTTACCCTCGAAAATGATGTATGGATTGTGCCTACACAGGCTTTATGGGAAACCATCATTGGTTCTGCCAACTATGATGTAATGAAAACATATGAAGAGCTTAAGTACATCCCCAAAAACTTGCTCTCTGGTTATAATGCTTATGTAGAAAATAAGCTGAATAGCCCCAATTATGATTTAGATGAAGCAA
Source organism: Balneola vulgaris DSM 17893 (assembly GCF_000375465.1). Taxonomy (NCBI): domain Bacteria; kingdom Pseudomonadati; phylum Balneolota; class Balneolia; order Balneolales; family Balneolaceae; genus Balneola; species Balneola vulgaris. The sequence goes on along the minus strand of NZ_AQXH01000004.1, from coordinate 64,587 downwards.
AAGAACATTCTCTTATTCGCCGAATGTTATTGGGTAAAATGAATGAAGCCGGTGTGCGTATCCTTCTTGGAACGGATGCTCCTCAGTTATTTAGTGTGCCTGGTTTCTCCATACACCGTGAAATGGTATTTATGGCCGAAGCAGGGATGAGTCCTTATGAAATTTTAGTAACCGGCACCCGAAATGTAGGCGAGTATTTCCAGAATGAAGCAGACTTCGGAACCATTGAAGAAGGCAAGCGAGCTGACCTCATCCTGCTGGATAAAAACCCATTGGATAGCATCATAAATTTAAAAGCTCAATCGGGTGTTATGGTGAATGGAAAATGGTTGCCTAAAGACTTTATCGAAGCCCGCCTTTTTGATATCCAAAAAAGTTATCAAGAGTAAGTGTAAATCATTGCAAATCGCTTTGCAGGCTTAGTTATTTTTATAATTTTCGGACTGATTAATAACCAGTCCATTTTTTATGACAAAACTAAGCTACTACTTTTCTGTGCTTATGCTACTTGTACTCTCAAGTACACAGCTTGCAGCACAATCTAACCCTTTGGTTTTTAAGGGAGCCAAAATAATTCCTATCTCCGGAGATCCCATCGAAAATGGGGTACTTGTGGTACAAAACGGTAAGATTCTCTCCGTTGGTGATGCCAACACTCGCACACCCCGAAATGCTACCGTTGTGGATGTGTCGGGCAAAGTTCTAATGCCGGGCCTTGTTGATACGCACTCTCACCTTGGTGAAGGAGATGGCGGTGATCGCTCATCAGCCTTACATCCAGACGTTCGAATTATGGATACTATAAACCCACGTAGTGATACTTTTAAAAAAGCATTAGCTGGTGGAATTACGTCCGTTAATATCATGCCGGGGTCTGGTCATCTTATGAGTGGGCAAACTGTTTACTTAAAGCTTAAAAAAGCTAATACCATTGAAGAAATGCTACTTGTTGTAGACGAAGAAAACAACATTTACGGTGGTATGAAGATGGCTAACGGTACTAACCCTATAAAAGGATCGGGCGCATTTCCTGGCACTCGTGCCCGTTCAGCGGCTATGGTACGAGACCTATTTGTAAAGGCTCAGAATTATCAAGCTAAGATTAAGGCCGCTAACGGTGATGAAAGCAAAATGCCACCACGCGATCTTCAAATGGAAGCTCTTGTTCAAATTCTTGAAGGTAAGAGAGTGGTTCATAACCATACTCACCGCCATGATGATATCCTTACTGCTATTCGTCTATCTCAGGAGTTTGGATACCGAGTGGTTCTTCAGCATGTGAGTGAAGCCTACAAAGTAGCTGATGAAATTGCTGCGGCTGGCGTTCCTGCATCTATTATTACCCTCGACTCCTTTGGTGGTAAGTTAGAAGCGATGGATTTCAGTAATGTAAATGGTGCGGCTTTAGAAGAAGCTGGTGCCCTCGTTGGTTTCCATACCGATGACGGTATCACCGATTCTCGCTTATTCCTTCGCTCGGCAGCTATGGGCGTACGCGATGGCATGAGTAGAGAAAAAGCTTTAGAAGCTCTTACCATTGCCAACGCTAAAATGATGGACATCGACGACCGTGTGGGTACACTTGAAAAAGGTAAAGATGCTGATTTCATAATTCTATCAGGAGACCCATTCAGCGTGTATACTCTAGTAGAAGAAACATGGATTGAAGGACTAAAAGTGTGGGATCGCGATAACCCAGAAGACCGCAAGTTTGCTACGGGTGGCGAAGACACATTCCGCGGAAACATCCATACTCACCACACTGAAGGAGAATAATTGATATGAAGACATTAAGAATTACATTTTTATTGGTGCTATTCGCTGCTTTTTCAAGCACTGCTTACGCACAACGCATCGCTGTTAAAGGCGATACCGTGTATACAAGTGCAGGCAATCCTATTGTGAAGGGGGTTGTGCTGGTGAAAGACGGCAAAATTGAACGAGTAGGTACACAGTCTTCTGTTCGAATCCCTTCAGGTTATGAAGTGATGGAAGCAAAAGTAGTTACCCCTGGATTTATTGATGTACACTCGGTGGTAGGTTTAGCAGGTCACATGAGTCAGCCACACGATCAAGATCAGCTCGAAACTTCATCGGCTATTCAACCCGAGTTACGTGCTATTGATGCTTACAACGCTCGAGAAGAGCTTGTAGGTCACCTGCGCCGTCTTGGTGTGACTACAGTGCATACTGGTCATGGACCGGGAGCTCTTATGAGTGGCCAAACCATGATCGTTAAAACAACGGGCGAAACAGTAGAAGAGGCTGTTGTGACTCCATCTAAGATGATTGCTTTTACTATGGGCTCTATGATTAGTGGTGCTATTAATAAGCCAGGTACACGCTCAAAAGGTGTGGCTATGATTCGACAAGAACTTGTGAAGGCACAAGCTTATGCAGAAAAGCGTAAAAACGGTGATTCCTACACTAAGAACATTCGCATGGAAGCCCTGGCTGATTTACTAGATGGTAAATTAACAGCGATGGTAACTGTTCATAAAGCGAATGATATCATGACTGCACTTCGCCTGCAGAAAGAATTTGATTTCCCAATGGTGTTAGATGGTGCAGCAGATGCGCATCTAATTTTGGATGAAATTAAAGATGCTGGTGTAACTGTATTTGTTCATCCAACGATGATTCGACCTTCTAGAGATGCACAAAATGCGAGTATGGAAACGGCGGGTATGCTTCACAGAGCAGGCATTCCATTCGGCTTCCAAAGTGGCTATGAGCCATATGTTCCTAAAACACGTGTAGTGCTTTTTGAAGCTGGCGTGGCTGTAGCAAACGGCTTAGATCGAAGCGCTGCAATGGAAATATTGACTATCGAAGCGGCTAAGATTCTTGACATCGAAGAAAGAGTGGGTTCACTCGAAAAAGGAAAAGATGCCGATATCGTATTGTTTAATGGCGACCCTTTTGAGTACACCTCCAATGTAACCGGTGTAATCATCAATGGTAAAGTTCAAACGAACTAAACCATCCAAAACTTATAAAAAAGCCTCTCTGAGAATATCAGGGAGGCTTTTTTTATTGGATATGATATTATCGTATTCCTACTTGATTACCTCATTAAAGGTGTCTTCAAGTTTATCAAATAGGGTCGATTTAAGGGCGCTGCTTAACGCTTCACTAATTACGGGTTCAAGCACTTCCTTCATTCCCTCTTGAATAGTATTCGAACCATTTTTACCAATATCGTTTAGCTCTATTCTTGAAACCTTTGCTTTTGTAGTACGCTTTTCGTCAATATTTGAAGAGACTGTAATTTCACCTTCTTCAAGAATAAAACGATCTATTACTAACGACTTCTGGTTTTCATTTTCTTCATCAACTTCTAGGTTCTCGCTAATCGTTCTAAGGTTAATATCCGATCCTTTTTGCTCAAGACTTATAGCTGGGTTTTTAATCTGAAGTCTTTTTACGATGACGGTATCTGAAAACAGACTCTTGAGATCTACATCCATTTCAATTTCTTCTAAATCCATTGCTGCTTCCGTTGAAAACCCTTCGGGGTTAAACACGATAAAGCCATCCATACTACCTGTACCATTTAGTAATGATATATCGACATCATCTACTTCAACTTTGGTATTCAGTAACTTACTTCCTGATTCTTCGATTTGTGACTTTACAATACCATCAATAGTTAAGGTAACCACTAGGAAACCAGCAACTAAAACAGCTAGTAAAGAGCCCAATACTTTCATTGCTTTCATTCTATTCTTTTTAATTATACTCTACCACTTCAAAGCCAAAATGCCTTTAATTGTTTCAAAGCCTAATACTTCGTTAGCCCATGAGTTCCTTCCTGTTTAAGTCGTTTATTGATAAGCATTACAAACTTCGCATGCATTATATCACTGTTCCGAGTGATCAGGTAAAGGCCATTGGTGGCATTGGTACTCGTCTGATTTGCAGAGTAAATGATAATCCTCCTTTCCAATGCGGTTTGGTAGCTTTAGGTGGTGGTGCGGCATACATCTCCCTAAATAAGGCGCGGTTAAAGTCCTTTGGACTTACTTTAGGGAACGAAGTACAGGTTCATCTTGAGTTAGACCAATCTAAATATGGCCTAGAAGTACCGGAGGAGCTGCAAGCATTGCTTGAGCAGGATGAAGAAGGAGCCAAGCTATTCGACACATTAACCGACGGTCAACAGCGATATATCATCTATTATGTAAGTCAGGTTAAATCAAGCGCACTGAAGATAGATCGTGCAATTATGATGATTCGTAACCTGAAGACTATGCCTGAGGGTCCATTTTCATTTCGGCATTTAGTGGGCATACCTCCACGAGATTAAATCATCGACATAAAAAAAGCACCAACGGTGATGTTGGTGCTTTCAGATTTAGCCTAATAAATATTAGTGCTTAATTCGTTGTACCTCCAGAGATGGTATGACCAAAGAAAATCGCGTTAGCGAATAATTTGTTGGTACCATACCAGAATGCTCTGAAATTCGGGTTATCAGTCATAGCAATTACTTTACCAGAACCGAATCGGCTTACTACAACAGCGGCTGTATTAGCCAGTAGCTCTTGGTTTTCGTCCGAAATATAACCAGCTGCAAGAGGCTCGTCAGTATACACTACCGGTGAAGAATAAGGGTTCTTTCCTTTCTTCATGAATAGCGTACTATTTCTAAATACTGTGAAGTTCTCATCATTGAAGCCATATGCTAATGGGTGAGTTAAATCTATTTTAGTATTAAAAATAGCACCACCAATTACTCGAGCACCTGAGTCGTTACTCTGACGGATGTACGGCAGGGTTTCAACGTCTTCTGTTTCTTCCTGCTCTCTTGATACAAACTCAACGTTTGCTAATCCTTGAGATTTAGCCCAGTAAACCGCCGACTTGTAAGCAATTAGAGTACCACCGTTACGAACCCAACGCTTCAGTTCTTCTGTAGCTGAATTAGATAGTCCGCTGTATGCAGAGGTGATGATAACATTGTATCTATCCAAGGTTGAACCTCGAATATCATCTCTTTGTACAATACTAAGAGGCATGTGGTAACGCTGGTCGAGTAAGTGCCAAGCTTCACCCACTTCTGATGAGTTCGCTCCGCTTCCACCAATAATAGCAACTTTAGGTAGCTTCAGGTTTCTGAAGTTATTACTTCCTAAATCCATTCCTTTTGGAGTTAGACCTGTTGAAATAGCATATACCGTAATACCATTTTCTTGGGCTACTTCTTGAACAAGCTTATGAACTTTTTCTTGATCGTCTTGCACGCCCATAGGAATCATAACGGTTCCATAATCGAAATCACGAGGACCATTTGCTGTTACAGCTGTTACTCCTTGAGAAGCAACTTTAGCTCGAACACCATTCGCTAGTAATTTATACATCGCTTTTGGTGTGTAGTACTCATCCCACTCAAATACATAAGCGTAGTTGCTACGTCCACCAACAACCATTCCTTTTGGCATATTGCCAATGCTAAATAGGTCGCCTTGAAGGCTCGTCTTAAACTGACGGCTGTTTAATTCAGCAAATGGTAGGTTGAATGCATAAGGCATGTTAAATGCTGATACATCGTAGAATAAACTATCGGTGAATTCTGTACGGCGTTCAAACATGGCAGTTAACAGCTGATATTGCTGTTGGTTGGTTGGAACCACAAATGCTTTACCCGCTTTGTATTCTGTACCGTTCGCCGTTAAGTCTTCTTTTAGATCATATACTTTGATCTGGTTACGAGTCAACATTTCAGCTAGGTGATAGTTTCTAGCTCTGTCTTCGTCATCACCAAATACATAGGCTTTGATAGAAGCATTTGCTGCTGCTTCTGCTTTCTCTTTATAGAAATCGCGCATGTGAGCTAGTAACTCTTCTCTAAGCTCTATAACCGCTCTCATGGTAGATAGAGTTGCTGTAAACTGATTCTTAACCGTGAAAGGGAATTTCAGTACGCCATGAATACTTTCTTGAGCATGACCTCTAGAACTAGCTTGCTCAAACAGAATACCAATAGATCCATTTACATCTGGGTACGTAGATCCTTTACCGTAATAGAAATCATCAAAGCTTTCTTCTGAGTAGTATAGCGACTGAATTTTATCTAACTCTTCAGCATGGTATTCAGCGATGCTTGCTGTTAAACGCTGGTTACGCGCCGGTGTAAGTGGGTGAGTTCTAGACTGAATTCCTGGCTGGAAGAAGAATGTAGAGTTTGTACCCATCTCATGGTGATCGGTAAGCACGTTTGGCTTCCACTCGTGGAATTTAGCCACACGCCCTTTACTCTCTGGGTGCTGCATTAACAACCAATCTCTGTTTAAATCGAACCAGTAGTGGTTTGTTCTACCACCCGGCCATACTTCATTAAACTCACGACTATTTGGGTCGCTAACTAAGGTATTTAAACTTTTGTGCATGTTTGCCCATTGAGCAAAACGGCTTAAACCATCTGGGTTGATGCTTGGATCAATTAGGATGATGGCATTTTCAAGAAGTTCATCAATTTCACGGCCTTGAGCAGCTGCTAAATAATAAACCGTAAGTGGAGATGCATTCGAACCACTTGGCTCGTTACCGTGTACACTAAAGCTTTGTGTAAGCACAACTGGCATCTTGCTGATGTCTAAATCACCTGATTTAGAAGCATCTGTCAACATCACATGCTCTCTCTTCAACTTATCGATATTACGATGGTTATTTGGAGAGGTAATTGTGAGCATTAAAAGTGGACGGTTCTCGTAAGTACGAGCATATTCTGTAATAGTCACACGGTCGGAAGCTTCAGCTACCGCATACATGTAGTTTACTAGTTGGTCGTGACGAATATGCCATTCTCCAACTTCTGCCCCTAAAATAGATTTTGGTGTAGGTATACTAGAATCGTAAGTAACCCCTTTTGGTAGGTAATAATCCAAGGTTACTTGCGCTTGAGCCTGAAGGCCAATAAGTAACACTGGGATTATCAGTAGTATCTTTTTCATATAGTTAAATGATTTGTTGAATTTCTATAAGCCCTTAATGGTAGCTTTTACACATGAAAAATGCTGAAAAAAGCTTAAAACAAAAAAAGCGCAATAACTGCTTTCAAACAACTATTGCGCTGTAGTCCCTCAATATTTCGGTTTTCACCAGTGGGATTGAGGGCTAGGACATCTTGTGGTTACTATAATCTCTCTCCATAAATCCCTAAAAGAATATGCACAACAATCTACTTTGATGGGCTTACAGCTTAGTATTCTAAACCGTGGAGTGAGTTAAATTCAGCTCTGAATGAGTAACAATAGCTCTTCTTTCTTGTCAGAGGAGACGGGAATCTCCATTTTGTCCGACATTATCACCATTCCGCCTTCAGATTTGCGGTACTTTTCGATGTGAGCAAGGTTGATTAAATAGCTTTTATGCACTCTAAAGAAATACTGATCGGGAAGCTGTGCACTTACATACTTCAGCGTTTTACTGATTAGCCTCGTATCTCCAGATTGGGTATGTATTTCTGTGTAGTTATTGCAAGCCTTGGCATAAACGATATCAGAATGTCTGATAAGCTCAATTTCTTCGGTCGTCGATATCGCAAGTTTATCAGATATGACTTTCTCAAGCGAGGGTTTTTTCAGCGCGTATAGCTTTTGAACTACTACTTCTAATTCCTCAACGTCGATGGGTTTGAGTAGATAGGCTTCTGGTTTGAAGTCAATAGCCTGAATAGCATGGCGAGCATGCGCCGTAGTAAATACAATCTTCGTTTCTTTAGGTTCAATTACTTTCAACAACTCAAAGCCATTTAACCCTGGCATTTCAATATCTATGAATAGTACGTCCGGTTTAATTCGCTTTAAATTATTTACACACTCTACGCTGTTGTTACAGGTAAAAAGAACATCTACATGATCTGAAAACGACTCTTCTAAATCATACTTGAGTGTTTCAATGCAATGAAGTTCATCGTCAACTATAGCCACTTTCAGTTTCATGTCGTCATTTTTATAATTTTCGGTAACTGGAAACTAACTTCGGTTCCTGCCGAACTTCCATCGGTATGGTATAAGTCTTTTATATGAACCCTTGGGGATTCCTCTGATGCCTTTTCAAGCATAGCAAGACGCTTATTGGTAAGCTCAATGGCCATCGATTTATTTTCCTTGGGTACACCAGATCTGCTTTTACTCGCTTCTTCACGACCAATACCATTATCTCGAATGGTGATATTTAAATAAGCATCTTCTTCTTTTATCACCAATTCAATTTTCTTTGCGCCCTCTTTTTGCATCAATCCATGCCAAATGGCATTCTCTAAGAAAGGCTGCACTATAAGGGGCGGTATCAATATTAATTCCTGATCAATCGATTCATCCACACGTACGTCAAAGCCGAATTCATCTCTGAATCGCAATTGCTCTATCTGAACATAGAGGTTTAACACTTGAAGCTCTTGTTTTAGGCTAATCGACTCCTCGGTTGAATACTCCAGAATTTGTCGAATTAATCGGGAGAATTTCGAAAGATAACCCGACGCTTCCTTTGTCTCGTTCTTAATCATATAAGAACGAATGCTATTGAGTGAGTTGAAAATAAAGTGTGGGTTCATTTGAGATTGAAGCGCTCTCATTTTAACTCGCTCCATCTCTTTACTTAGTATCGTTTTTTCATCTTCCCGACGTTTCATAAGTATGCCCAAACCCATCGCAAAAATCAGGATTTCAATCACTACCCCAATCATGAAGTATTGGATGTCTACCAGTACCAAGGCCGTTACGCTTCCAGCTAAAAGCACGCTTGAACCCGCAATAATAAATAATCCACGACGATCTTTAAGGTTTACTATCACATAGATGTTACTCAGTACAGCAAATACAATCATAAAGAGTCGCTCTGCCGTAACTAAGTAATACGGCATAATGCTCAATGGCTGTACAAAAATGGATATGGTTATAGCTATTACAAAAACGATTAGCAGCCATTCAACCCATTTTGCTACTTGATTAAATTTGGGATATAGGTTCTCCGCATCTATAAACTTTCTCACAAATCGGGTATACCAGAAGTTTAGCAAAATCTGAGTACACTCGTTCCACACATGATTATAAACCGGGTGGCTACCAAACATCCATACTGAGAAGCCAGGGTACATTTTCACACCTAAATACATAAGTAGGAAAATCAGATAGATTCCATAAAGCAGATATAGCGACTCCTTATACACAAAGTAAATGCCAAAGGTATACACTAATAGGAAGGCAATACCTCCTAAAAATAATATCGATCTATATTGGTAGGCAGCCGATTCTAAAAATGAACGCAGTGAGATAAATGTGAAATCGGTATATGTTGCTGCTGCAACATGTCGTTTATATATCAGCCGAGCAAAAAAGGGTTCTATCAGTTTTACGTACACATATTTTCCCTCAAAAAGCTCCTCTGGAGATACCACATGATAACGCCAATTCAGGTTTTCGAGGCCATATTGTACCGCATCAAAGTTTCCAGATTTTGATACTTGAATTCCCGAATCAGGATGTGTGGTGTAAACATTATTCACCGAAAAGTTACCTGTTCGCAGTACCCATTCTTCATCTTTACTTAAGTTGAGATTCGAAAAATCTGCTCGTAGCCAATACACTTTATCTCTTTGATGAGGCATGGTGGCTTGTAAGGTATCAAAGGAAAATTGAGCAGAATCAGAAAGTATGTCTTGAAGTGAAAGTTCAGGATTATTCACTTCAAGCCATTCTATGGAAGGATACTGAAATGATTTAACCTCAAGAACTTCGATGGATTCATTATCAAAAATATTGATACATCCCGAGGTGAGCACTAATAGGAATAAATATGTAAAAAGCGTTTTTTTCATTTTGTGCATTTTACGATTTACAGATGGAAAGAAAAATTTGTACTCTCACGAAATTCAACACTTTACTCGTTTAAACTATGGCTACAGAAAGTTCTTCTCGTTTTGCAACCTTAAAGTACGCTTTAGGACCAGGGCTCATCATGTCGGCAGCGGCTGTTGGGGTTTCACATTTGGTGCAATCAACCCGTGCAGGAGCTGAGTATAGCTTTGCCTTAATTTGGGCGGTATTACTCGCTAACTTGTTTAAATATCCATTTTTAGAGTATGGCCCACGTTATGCCATAGCCACCAAAGAAAGCATGATAGAAGGCTATAAAAAACTGGGGAATTGGGCCTTTTGGGTGTTTGTAGTATTTACTCTAGGCACCATGTTCACGGTTCAAGCAGCTGTTACCATCGTTACAGCCAGTTTAGCGGCTGAACTAACCGGCATTGCCCTCAATCCACTTTTATGGAGCGCTATTGTCCTTGCTATCTGTATAAGCATTTTACTTGCGGGACAGTATTCGGCTCTCGATTCTGCCATTAAAACCATTATGGTAATCCTTACTATATCCACCATTATTGCTATTGGTGTAGCCATATTTAAAACAGATACGATGGTTGCTACCATAGAAGCACCTTCCATTTGGAATGTAGCTGGGGTTTCATTCTTAATTGCCTTAATGGGCTGGATGCCCATTCCAATTGATGCTGCCGCATGGCACTCGTTATGGTCGCTGGAACGAACTAAACAAACAGGGAAATCACCGAGCTTAAAAGACGGCTTATTCGATTTTAACATCGGTTATATCGGAGCCGGACTATTGGCGGTAGGTTTTCTATCTCTTGGGGCCTTAGTAATGTTTGGAAGCGGGGAGACCTTTGCGGCCAATGGAGGGTCTTTCGCCCAACAGTTAGTGAGTATGTACACCAACACCTTAGGCGATTGGGCTTATTTGATTATCATCATTTGTGCCTTTACTACCATGTTTAGTACCACTTTAACCGTTACGGATGCTTATCCTAGAGTAAGTAGGCAGATTATATCCGTTATAAATCCCAGCTTTAATGCGAGTTCTAAATCTAATTACCGAACGCTCATTATCATCATCTCTCTAGTGTCGCTGTTTGCTCTTTATATCACGGGCAGTCAGTTTGTGTTTATGGTAGACCTAGCAACTACTCTTTCATTTTTAACGGCACCAATTATAGCATTTATTAATTATCGATTGGTGATGTCGAAAGACTTCCCGGCCGACTTTAAGCCTCCAATGTGGCTCAGAGTATTAAGTTGGAGTGGAATTCTATTTCTGACCGGATTCGCTCTTTTGTATATTTATTGGACTTTCGCGATCTAACCAACCAAAGATCAATGTCCAAAATATTATTCCCTCCAAGAGAGCCTTTTAATGCTTACTCCCATTTATTGGGAGCCATTCTTGCACTCGCTTTTTTAGTGTTCCTAATTGTTAAAGCACACGGGGATTCGGTATGGCCACTAGTAAGCTTCATTGTTTATGGTGTTACCGTCTTTTTGATGTTTGCTTCAAGTGGCATTTATCACATGATTAATGTAGAAGCAAAAGAGGTAGAGGAGCTCTTCCGTAAGTTTGATCATATCATGATTTACTTGGTGATTGCAGGAACCTATACGCCTATATGTACGGTAGTTTTAGAAGGCAATTGGCGACTTTGGATGCTCATTGGCATCTGGAGTTTTGGACTGATCGGTGTATTTAAAAAGATCTTTTGGATGGGCGCCCCTCGTTGGTTCTCAACTATTTTATATCTCATCATGGGGTGGGTATCGGTAATTATCTTCCCATTGCTTTGGGAACAACTTCCTCATGGCTTTGCCTATTGGATAGCTATTGGGGGCATTTTTTATACCATTGGGGCGATTATTTATGGCATCAAAAAACCGAATCCTATTCCCGGTAAATTCGGCTTTCATGAGATTTGGCATTTATTTGTATTGGGAGGTGCTTTTTCTCATTTTTGGGCTATCTATCATTACCTTCCAGGATATCTAATTTAACCTTCATGAGAGCTTTACGTTCTTTTCTAACTACCTGTATTTTAGTCCTTTGTAGTTCTAGTTTTACCTCTGCTCAGTTTACTATTCCTCAACAGGTGTATAGTACTATTCATCGCCCGGCGGGATATGATTGGCAAGAGCTAAAAAGCCCCCATTTTAGAGTTATTTATCCGAGTGGTTTAGATTCTCTGGCTCGCCGTACGGCCATGATACTTGAGCAACAATATCCCAAAGCATCGCAGTTAACGGGTGGTTCATTAACTAACTTTCCTGTGGTTCTAACCACATACAATGACCTAACCAATGGTTTTGTAACTCCTTTAAATTTTCGATCTGAATTTGATGCGGCTCCTTTTAAGGGGAAATCACTCAATCCCAAATCTGGTGATTGGCTAGAAACGGTACTTCCTCATGAACTTGTACATGCCTTACAAGGCAACGTTACTGTGGCCGGTTCAAGTGGTTCCTTAATTCGATTAATATCCCCAGATTTCGCGAGATCCGTTAATTTTTATCCACCTGTAGGCGTACATGAAGGCTTAGCCGTCCACCATGAGTCTACTCGTGTATTCGATAATGGCGGGCGTAACAATTATCCCTACTACATAAATCAGTTTTCAGCCAATGTGGCTAGTAATGACCCATGGAGTGCCGGCCAAATTTTTCAAACATCTGGATATACCCTTCCTCTCAATCGTCATTATATATCCGGCTCTGCTTTTACGAGGTGGTTACACCAAACCTATGGGGAAGAGGTTTCTAACAATGCCATTCGCTATCATTATAAATACTTTTTCTTAGGCTATGGGTTTGCTTTAAAGCAAGTAACAGGGAAGTGGCCCTCCGAATTATATGCTGATTATATAGCTGCGCAGAAGCAAAATGAACGTGTGCGCCAAAATGATATCGGCACTTCAACTCAACAACACCATCAAATTTTAGAGACTCCATTTAAAGGAGTTCGACTCAATAGACCAATCTGGACAAGCCCTTCTACAATTGCCTATCATGGTATTCACTACAACGGAATTCGTGGGCTTTATAGCTATGACCTAAACAGCAAAAAGGCTTCACGCATCAAAGAATTATTTGCCGTAGCTGATTACTCCTTCGATCTATCTCTGAGTAGGAATGAAATGCTCATTTCAGAATACCTTCCAGAGCGTTTGTACAATGGTGCTTACAAAGCGACTCCTAGAATCGTTGCTCTTGAAGATGGTTCCATGAAATCTATAGCTAATCAAGACCGTATTTATAGTCCTACTTTTGCCAAGGATGGGTATTTAGCATTACAAACTCATTTAGCTAGCGCTGACGTTATACATATTTCCTCTGAAGGTGAGGTTACAACATTGGCTCATTTTACAGGTGCACATCCAGTAGAGATAAAGACCAATCCCTCGAATCCTGATCAAATCGCCCTCATCGTTAATAGAAGAGGGCTTCAAGCATTGTGGCTTACAACACCTTCAACTATACAGCAAGATGTGCTGCAACCACCAAATATTGCTTTTGAAGACGCATCTATCTTTGATCTATCATGGCACCCAAATGAACAGAAACTGCTTTTTTCATCCGATAAAGGGGAAGCACTTAATATTTACGAATTAAATCTTACAACGGGCGATGTCCTTCAACTAACCAATGCTCTATTTAATGCTTATGAAGGCAGTTACTCGCCCGACGGTTCAGCTATAGCCTTTATTCAACAGGGTAATCAAGAACAAAAAATTGCCGTTCTGCGTGAAGAACATTTTTATAACCAACGAGTGCCACGAGATAAATTTATTCAAGGTTCAGATTTAAGATCTCAATTGGAAAAACCTCTTCTTGGAAGTGAGCTTTCAACAGAAGCGGCTGCTTGGCCGACAAAAAAATATGGAGATGCTTCTTGGTTAAAGCCACGAACCATACTTCCTGTTCTCAAGGACCGGGTAGGGACTCTTCAATTTGGAGCATCCCTTCAAAGCATAGATGTATTACGAAGTCAGCAATATTATGCCGAGATAACCGGCATTCAAGATCGTCTTTGGTACGATTTAAGATATTCAAACAAAACCTTTTGGCCTGGCTTTAAAGTTAGAGCATACAGTAATCCTTCATTTGGCGTATTTGCAGATGTAGGAGGAAGTCCGTTTTCCTATATGTTACAGGAACGTGGTTTTAGCTTTGAAGTGCCCATGACCTTTGACTTGAATAGCACCACGCGAAGTCGATATTTATATTTTTCTCCAAAGTTAACCACTGAGCAGTTTCGCTACTTTGATTTAGCCGCGAATAGTCTTTCAGATTTTGAATCTCAGTACAAAGCTGGATTCTATTCTCAATTAAGTTGGAATGTGCTTTCACTTACTCGATCGGTACAACCCGTAGCGGGTGTTTCCCTATTTGGCTTCTTAGACCATGCGTTGAATGATCCCGATATTATCATCGCTTTTGGGAATAACAATCGAGGTGCTGTAACTCTTAATGATCGATGGGCCGCTTATTATGGAATCAATGGATATGTATCTCCACTTCGAAAATATAATCAGTCTTTAAAATGGGATATTCAGTTCCTACAACAAAGTGATGACTTATTATATAGTGTTTCTACTATCATTCCTGAAGCCTTCTCAAGTGATGCCTTTAGGAGACCTACAAATACATCACAATCTTTCAATAACTTAGCTCGTTTCAGTACTCGTTATACCATACCATTAGTGTATGCGGATGACGGGGGAATGCTACTACCATTGTATTTACGATCCATTTATCTAACTACTTTTTCACATACTATAACCGATTTAAATCAATCTGATATAGTTGAAGCAAGTCGAAGTGTGATTGGTGCAGGTATTCACTTTCAATTGAATCTATCAAATATTAATATCGATTTGGGTTTTGGGATTTCATACGAGCCAACGAGATCTAATTCTAAGTTCGTTTTTGGAGACTTTTAAATGATGTACCAATTAAAAAGCTACCAACTACCAATTGCTGTACTTGTGCTGAGTATTGCGCTATGGGGTTGTGAAAACAAGAAGCCTTCCACGCCTGAAGAATCTCCAATTGGGAACCGAAAAAGTCCTATTGCTATATCTTCGGTAAAGCACGAGAATACCTACATAAAAGTAGTTTATGGGCAGCCATATCGGCGTGGACGAACAATCTTTGGGGAATGGGAGCCTTATGGCGCTGTATGGCGAACGGGAGCAAATGAAGCCACTGAAATTACCATTACTGAACCCGTTTTAATGAATAATGAAGTAATAGATGCGGGCACTTATTCTCTATTTACTATTCCAGAAGAAGAAAGCTGGACAGTAATACTAAATCATGGTTTGGGACTGTGGGGAGCCTTCGAATACAATGAGCAAATGGATTATACCCGCTTTGAAGTGCCTGTGCAGATATTAAACGATCCTATTGAAGCGTTTTCAATAGAGTTTGAAGAACCTCAAGGTTCGATGACACAAATGATTCTACAATGGGATCTCGTTAAAGTTGAGATCCCTATTCGCTTTTACTAATTGTTAGGTGAGAGAAGTAAAGCTCTTTAGTTTTGCTCTACAAGTTCAAGTAATTCAGCAGGTACATCGATGTCCATTCTCAGTACTTGAGAAGCATGCGTTTTTCCTTGGGCATCTAATTTAAGCGATACGGTACCGCCGCCGCCTAAACTTTCATTCAAGATAAAGTTCAACGCACCTATATTCGGTAATTCAAAGCGTTCTACTTCCCCTTTGCACACATGCTTCATGTGTTCTTTAACACGCTCTGCTGTTAATTGCTCTTGAAGAAATGGATAGATATCTGGGTGACGTGCAATGATTCCTACATTTGAACCATTTCCTTTATCGCCACTGCGACCATGTGCTATTTTCAGAAGTTTTACCTGAGGCATAAATACGTTTTTTTAATTCCATTGAAAGTACAGAATAATGCTATTCTTTTCGAGCGTGAATATAGATTGAAAAGCATTTTACATCCCTTAGTCGTCTAAGTAGTATACAACCGTCGAAACCACTCTTACCTTTTTGATATGGGTATTATTTTTATCCCTATTACTGATACTAAACTGTCCTTGGTACGCCGTTTTGATCTTTCCCAGTTTACTATTCGAATCTTCAGCAAACTTTTGAGCTGCTTTTCGAGCCTCATTCGTTGAAGCCTCAATCATATCCGGTTTAATTTCATTTAATCGAGTAAACAAGTACTCCGTTCGAACTTGATATTCATTCCCCGTTAAGGCTACACCTTGTTTTCCTAATTCAGGTAACTGTGTTTTTAGTTTTCTTATCTCTAATACATTTTCAGAGTAAACCGTTACTGTTTGCGTGGCTACAAATCGAAACTGGGTGTTGTTCGATCCGCCATATTGCTGTGCTGACTTATCCGTTACAAATGGCGTGGAAACAGTAATCTCATCCTCAGATACCCCATAGTTTTTCAAAAAGGATTTCACCTTTTCTTCACTCTTTTCTAAATCAGCATATATCCCTTCTAAGCTATTGCTTGCCTCCGTGTATTGAATAGGCCATATCACCACATCTGCTAACACCTCTTGTTCAGCAAGTCCTTTAACCGTAACAGTACGTTCAAATTCTTTTACTTCGATGGCTGCCTTACCCAATATTAAGCCTAATAAACACAGCCCTAATAAAATACCAACACCTGTTACCCAGCTACTTTTACTTTCCATATCTACTCAATTTTAATTCAACCTTACTTACATTAACACATAGAAAGGTTCATTATCTTTTGTTCCTACCTTCCTTGTACTTACTTGTAAAAATTCTATTTATTGTATGAAGTCACTATTAAGAAGCTATTCATTTATATTTAGCCTTTAATTCAGCTAATTCCCTATTGATGTACGATCCTCAATTTATGATAGACCTTGTTAGAGCCCGTATGCCTTTTGGTAAATATCAGCATTGGTTTATCACAGATCTTCCTGTGCATTACCTAGAGTGGTTTCAACGCAAGGGTTGGCCGCCTGGAAAATTGGGGCAGTATCTATCTACTATTTTCGAGGTAAAGACTAATGGATTAGATCACGTTATAGATCCATTAAAAAGACAGTATAGATAGACCTTTCTTCCTTTAATCATCAAAACTGATTGTTAAAGGTGTTCTCGTTTCAATCAAAGATTCCATTTAATTAGTAAAAAATTTATTCCATAGTGTAACAAATATTTTACATCACGTAAGGTGTGCTATACATTAACTCAAATTAAGCGCATATGTCACGTCAAGAAGTTTACGCATGGGCCTCTTTTGCTTCATCAATCGCAATTGCAGGTTTATATACTATCTATGTTTTAGGATGGGGTGGAGAGTCACCTACCGTATCGGATCAATTGTCGTCTGTACTTATCAAAGTCTTTCTCTTCGCCTTTATTATTGAACTCGTAATTGGTGTATTGGATTCAAAAGATGGAGTATCTAAAGATGAACGAGATTATCTAATTGCTTCAAAAGGATATAGAAATGCCTATGGCTTTTTGTGTGCTGCTGTCTGTTTCGTACTCTTTCAAATTCCTTTTTCATCTTTCTATGAACAATCTTGGGGGTTACATTTCAATATCCCTGCTAATATTCTTCTTTTTCACACCCTTTTGTTTGTGCTTCTATTTGCTAGTATGATAAATAGAGGTACTCAAATCTATTTTTATAGAAAGGAGTTTTAAGATGAGTGATGTAGCTCTTCAAAATAATATTCGCACACTACGATTTATGGCGGGTGAAATGACTCAGCAAGAGTTAGCTGATAAAGTTGGAGTGACTCGCCAAACCATTAACGCTATTGAGGCTGCTAAATATTCACCCTCTTTAGTGTTGGCTTTTAAAATAGCTCATGCTTTTAACAAGCCTATACATGAAGTGTTTAGTTATTCAACGAATACTAAATAACACTCACTAGTATTGATCAGTTTTTAAATTTGGTGGAACCCTTGTAGAGTCGACAATCACTTCAAAATTGATTCGACCTAGAACTTTTCCATCATCGGTATTTACGTCCACTTTCCAGTCCCCAGAAAATAAATTGGTTTTGTATGAATACCCTCTATATCCACCATCACGGCCACCCGTAATTTCAAACTTTATGTTATCCGTTACTTCCCATTCTTCGGTATTAGGATTTTTAAATTGCCACGAATGTACAATCTCTTTCTTTAGATCTGCCGGTGCAAAAATTGAAGTAAATACAAATAAACTGTCCCCTGGCTTATAGATGGTTTTCTCTTCAAAGTCTTTAAAGAATCCACCTTTCTGATAGGTCACAAAATAATGTCCATTCGCTTTTGAGATATCTTGTGCAATGAGCCCTTTCTCCATAGCTAATGGTACCGGAGGGATGAGATTAAAGTAGTAAAACACATTAATCATGCAGTAGATAGCAACGATTAACCCAATGAGTTTTCCTTTATGAAGTTCTCGTCGTGTAGAAGGACTTTTACCATAAATGAAAGTCACTAAAAATAAGGTACTTGCTAAGCTTATACCCCCTGATACTAAAAACACAAAAGTGTTCATTACATTTATTAGAACGGGAATAAAGAACGTGAAGAAGGTAAAATTGACAAAGAAGTAAGTACCAAATTGTAAGTACTTATTGGAAATTCGTTTTTTTAGTAGCTCGTTGGCAAAAAGAAGTATCACCAGAATGATGAAAAAGGAAATGGTTTTTGTGAAGGATACACTTCTGGAGTAGAAAATAACGTAAGCACTACATAAACCACCCAAAAAGAACTGTATAGCTAGTGGGAAATAATCTTCATACTTCTCAAGAAAGGTTTCCTTCCATTTGTCATCATCGGCAAGGTTGTATAAATATAGACAAACACTAAGTGATGAGAGGTATACACAAAGTATCACTCTGTCATATAAACGATCAATACTACCTAGGGTAAGCGAGTCCCAAATAAAACCAAGAATAAAGAAAACAACGGGAGCACTTTTTTTATGCTTTCGAATATATGCACGAAATCTTGTAATCATGAAAAATTCAGGTTAAATGGATTCCGGCAAAAGATAGTATAGTCAGTAGTTTCAAACTGTTAATTATTTAAGAGTATTAACTAAGAGTCCAAACTCCTTCTGTTGTTCCAGAATTCATCGGACTCTAACTTAATTTCGTAAAACTACTATAACGGCAAAATGAAGTGCTAAACTACAGCTCCAACTTCAAATACTTCTTCTCCTAATTCTTGAGCTTTGGCTTTTACAGCATCAACCGCATCGGCTGAAACTACCGTAACTAAACCAATTCCCAAGTTAAAGGTAGCTTGCATATCATCTTCAGGAACATTGCCGATTTCTTGGATTAGTTTATAAACCGCAGGTCGCTCCCAACCATCCCAATTGATATCAAGGGCTAATCCTTCAGGTAAAATTCTTTTAGTATTACCTACCATACCCCCTCCAGTGATATGAGAAAAACCATTCACACCCTCTAATTCTTTAAGAGCTGTAATAAGTGGTAAGTAAGATCTATGAATTTGAAGGAGTTCTTCTGCTACAGTACTTCCAAGCTCTTCTACATAATCGTTCACATCATATTTACTGAATAGAACTTTTCTTGCTAGCGAATAACCATTGGTATGAAGTCCTGAACTCTTGAAACCTAATAACACATCGCCTTTTTGAATGGATGCCCCATTTATCACTTTGTCTTCATCTACAATACCTACAATAGTACCGGCTAAATCAAATTCACCTTGATCATAAATATCTGGCATCTCTGCTGTTTCGCCACCAATAAGCGCCACACCATTTTCTTTACAAGCGGTTGCAAAACCTTTTATTACTTCGTAGCCAACGTTTTGCTCTAATTTTCCAGTAGAGAAATAGTCTAAGAAAAACAGTGGTTGTGCTCCACAAACAGCAATATCATTGATACAGTGGTTTACTAAATCTTGCCCAACAGTATCATACTTACCAGCTTTGAAGGCTACAATTAACTTGGTTCCAACTCCATCTACCGAGCTTACAAATACAGGATTTTTAAAGTTGCCTAATTCAGGCTTAAAAAATCCACCAAAACCGCCAATGTTAGATAACACGGCAGAACTATGAGTTTCTTTAACTACACCTTTAATTGAATCAACTAATTCTTCACCCGCTTTAATGTCTACGCCTGAATCTTTGTAAGTAAAAGTTTTCTTAGTCATGATAAAAGTATTTGAATGGCTCGCTGGCCGATGTATTAAAAATTATTGGTTTCTTTTGATGAGTTGAATATGCCCTAAATGGTGATTTCCATGCCAAGCGTACATTGCTGTTGCTTGCAATAAACTATATTCAATCTCAGATTCAGGATGAAAGAATGTTTTATTGAAATCTTCTTCATTCATTTGATCTAAAACAGCTACCCACTTTTTATGTATGAGTTCAAGTAAGGTTAATCCATCCTCTATACTCAATGCATCATAATCACCTAATGAAGTCCAAGCTTGTTCATCATAAGGTTTAATGGTCGGATTCTTTTCTGTTAGTGCCAGTTTAAAACGAATCAAAGAATTTAAGTGGCTATCACCTAAATGATGAATCACTTGAGTGGTCGTCCAACCACCTGGGCGATACGTAGTATCTAATTCTTCTTGAGAGTAGGTTTGTATAGCGGAACTTATTCTTGAGGGGAGTGTTCTAATATCATCTACCCATGAAGCTACATCACTGAATTGATGTTGTGCATCATAATCAAAATTTCCGATAGGGTATCTCAGATCCATATGAATGAATTTAATTCTGTCTCAAATATACGGTCTTAAAAAAATCTTTGAAGCTCTTTTTCTGATTCTTATCCACACCCTAAGAGACAATCAAAATGAGATTTATAAATTTAATATATAGTAATAGAGAGTGTGGATTTGTGGAAAACAAAGTTATCCTTTTTCTCCCCATTTCTTGACACAACTATGTGGATATCAATGTGGATTATGTTGATAGTAAAATCAAAGGGTTAAATAGTCTCTTTTTTTGTTATCAACAAGCGCACCTGTTTTGTACATAAAAATTGATCTACCTATGCCAACACCAAAAGTTATTCTTTTTGGATGTTGATTACCCCAGTTTTTTGTGGAAACTTGTTGAGAACTTTGAGGGTAAATAGTTATCCAGTTTTTGTACAACAGTAATCCACATAGTAATTAACATTATTCACATTCATGAAAGTAGTAGTTCAGCGCGTAAGTTCAGCATCTGTAACCGTTGGAAAAGAAATAACCGGGGCCATTGAAAAAGGTTTATTACTTCTGGTTGGGATTCATGAGCAGGATGATAGAAAGTCATTAGAATGGATGTGTAATAAGATTCTGAAACTCCGCATTTTCGAAGATGAAGAAGGGAAAATGAATAAATCTGTTCAGGATGTTGAGGGAGGATTGCTCGTGGTTTCTCAATTCACACTATATGGAGATGCTAAAAAAGGAACGCGCCCAAGTTTCATAGAAGCAGCTCGTCCTGAATTTGCTGAGCCCTATTATGAAGAGATGGTTCAATATTTTAAAGAGCAATCATCATTGAATATTCAAACCGGTCAATTTGGTGCAATGATGGAAGTTGAACTCGTTAATGATGGGCCGGTAACCTTAATATTGGAGAAGTAATTTGAGTGTACTATTTCTATTTATTGATGGTATTGGCTTAGGCAACAAAGGAAATGAAAATCCTTTTTATACAAACACCTATGAAAGTTTTGAAATCCTATCGAATGGTAATTATTTCAAAAAGGCCCCTAATTATGTAACAGATAAACAACTGTACAAAGGGATTGATGCAAATCTTGGAGTAGAAGGCTTACCTCAAAGTGGTACAGGACAAACCGCATTATTTACTGGGCAAAATGCAGCTAAAGAAATAGGTAAACATTTTGGACCTTTTCCTCACTCAGGTATAAAACACTTTTTAAAGAAAGACTCCATTTTTAATGATGTAAATCAATTGGGAAAGGAAGCTTATTTCATGAATGCATACCCACCCATATTCTTTGAACATGCACAAAAAAGAAATAGATGGAGTTGTACTACCCTAATGACGAAAAGTGCAGGGCTTCCTTTAAATTCAACAGAAGAGATTAAAGCAGGGTTAGCGCTTACGGCCGAGATTGTTCAAAATGCCTGGCGAGAACAACTAAATATTGATATCCCAAAAATAGACACTCGTGAAGCAGCAAATCGAGTGTTAAATATGCTTCAGATTAAAGACTTGGTGCTCTATGAATACTATTTAACAGATAAAGCCGGGCATTCGAAAAAGGAAGAAAATGCCCAACGTGTTTTAAAGCCCTTAAATGAGTTTCTATTGCACCTTTTAAAAGGGATGAATTCAAATGACACCCTTATCATTAGTAGTGATCATGGGAATCTGGAAGATTTATCTGTTAAAACACATACCAGAAATGAAGTCCCACTATTTGTATATGGGCAAGGAGCGAATATGTTTAAGGATGTGAATAGTATCTTGGAGGTAAAAAACACCTTACTAGATATCCTTTAGAAGCATTGCACAGCATTTTCTATATATTCAAATATGCTTAAAAAAATATACCTCTCTGTTTTTGTAATAATAGCACTTTACGGAGTGTTATTGATTCCCGACAACGCTGCTATTCCTATTGAAGAGGAGGGAAATGCGGTACCATTCATTTGGGATAAAGATGATAAATGGGATGAATTGGAGGAGCAGTTTACACAGTATACTCGGTTAGAAAGGGATTCCTTAAATCTACAGATTGAATATTACCTCCAAGAATCGCGTGACTTACTCGATCAAATAGATTCAACATCAATAGCGAACGACCAAGAGTTGGGGCACTTTTTGAATAGCTACTTTGAGCTTTCAACTCGAATTGCCGCTTCAAAAGAAATACATCCTAATTATTTAGAGATGTACAACGATGCCCGAAGGAAAATAAAGCAGGCATCGATTAATTGGGACCTAAGCCAACATTCTCAAAGAGAGCTCATTTATCAAATGTTATATGGAATGCGCGCTGCTGTTGAAGAAGTATTACTTCAATCATATGATGCTATAGACCCTGTACTACATGTTCAAGATGAGCCTTCAGAAACACCATCTACTCAAGTTTTAGGGATTAAAGTGCATAGTGGTGATTTATTAGTATCACGGGGTGGGGCTGAAGTGTCGGCTTTGATATCAAGAGGAAATGATTATCCAGGTAATTTCTCTCATGTAGCTCTTATTTATATAGAAGAGGGAACGAACATTCCGTATTTCATTGAAGCTCATATTGAACGAGGAGTAGCTATTGCTAGATTAGATGAATACATCAACGATCGAAAACTACGGTTTATGGTAGTTCGACCTCGTGCGGATTTAGAAGCACTTCAAGAAGATCCAATGCTTCCACATAAAGCAGCAAAATGGATATTTGAAGAAGTTCAAAATCGACATATACCCTATGATTTCAAGATGAACTTTTATGATGATGAAGCGATGTTTTGTTCAGAAGTAGGTTCAACAGCCTATGCCAAGTATGGTATTCAATTATGGGAAAATGAATCTACCCTTTCATCAACCGGTGTGGTGAGTTTGTTGAATACATTTGGTGTAGAATATTTCAGAACACAAATGCCTTCAGATTTAGAGTATGATTCTCAATTAAGTGTTGTGGCTGAATGGAGAAGCAATGAGTCGCTTTGGGATGATCATGTATACAATGCTGTTATAGATGCCATGCTTATGTGTGCTAGCCAAGGGGATAAAGTAGAGCATAATCCATTCATGTTGCCCGTAGCTAGAGTTATAAAAGGCTATAGTTGGCTAATGAATCGATTTGGGAAGGCAAGTATAATTCCGGAGGGGATGAGTGCCACGCAGGCTTTAAAGAACAATACCTTTGTTGAGGAGCATAAAACCATTAAAGAAAAAGTATTGCTAGAATCAGAAACATTCTATCAAGAAAAAGGCTATAAGCCACCCTATTGGGAACTTGTTCGAATGGCAGAAAAATATGCCAGTTGTTCTGTGAACTAAAGAGGGAATGATGAAAAAGAAAGTACATTTAGTGCTAGGCTCAGGCGGGGCAAGAGGTATTGCTCATATAGGCGTAATTGAACAGCTCGAAAAAGAGGGGTTCGAGATAGTCGAAGTTATAGGCTGTTCGATGGGCGCTGTGGTAGGGGGTATATACTGTGCAGGACAATTATCTGAATATAAAGAATGGCTTTTCACCCTTACTAAAAAACGAGTGTTTGAGTTACTCGACTTTACATTTACCGGCCAAGGCTTTGTAAAAGGAGAGCGGTTATTCAGTAAGCACATGGAAGTTACAGGGCCTCAACACATTGAAGACTTTAAGATTCCTTTTACCGCCGTTGCTACAGATATGAAGCACAATGAAGAGGTGTACTTTAAAGAGGGAGATTTATTTAAAGCCCTCAGAGCTTCGGTTTCTATACCAGGTATTTTTACACCCGTAGTGTATGATGGAAAGGTTTTAGTAGATGGTGGGGTGTTAAATCCTTTGCCTATAAACTTAGTTAATAAGCAGGATGACGCCATAGTAGTAGCGGTAGATATAAATTCACGAACCATTATTGAAGAGCTGCTATTGAAACGCAATGAGAAAGAAGTTCATAAGCCAAGTTGGTTCGAAAACCTCTTACCTAATTCTATAAAAGAACTGGCTAGGAGTGAGCCCAAAGAAGATGAACCTGAAAAGGAATCGTTTAATCTATTCGAATTGATGGAAAGCACTTTTAGCTTCACTCAAGATCAGCTCACCAAAGTAATGATCGAATACCACCAACCAGATATTCTAGTTAGGATACCTAGAAACACCTGCGACACTTTCGAATTTCATAAAGCAAGAGATTTAGTGAATGTAGGAGAGCGTGCATACAAACATGCGATGCAGGAATATAAAACAAAGTTAGGGCACTAAGAGTAAAGCGCCCGTATTTTTAGTTTTAGGTTCTGCTTTTTTTGAAACATCTTATCCAAAACTAAAATTAATGATGTTATGAAGAACCTATTAAAAGCTGTTATTGCTTCTTTTCTCGTACTGGGATTGAACCCTAGTGCTACACAAGCTCAAAGTACTTCTCAAGAGTCCATTACAAAAGGACCGGAGAATGGAAAGCTTATTATTATTGGTGGGTCGGCACGCTCAGAAATATTCCGCCAAAAATTCATTGAATATGCTGGAGGAAAGGATGCTACCATTATCATTGTGCCAACAGCTCAGGGCGAAGAAAATATAAAGCGAAGAGATCCTAATTATGAGCGGTTAAAAGCTCCTTTTATACAAATGGGAGTAAAAAACATTCATGTATTGAATACAGAAGATCCCACGGTTGCAAACCGAGAGGATTTCATTGCTCCTATAAAAAAAGCGACGGGTGTATGGTTTACGGGCGGTCGACAATGGCGTATTGCAGATGGTTTTTTAAACACTAAAGCACATCAAGAATTTAATAAGCTCTTAGAGCGTGGCGGAGTTGTTGCAGGGTCTTCTGCAGGGGCAACCATACAAGGTTCCTACCTAGCAAGGGGCGATACTCAAACAAATACAGTTATGATGGGCGATCATGAAGAAGGGCTGGGATTCTTAACAAACGTGGCCATAGATCAGCACCTATTCGCTCGTAATCGCCAGTTTGATATGTTTGAAATTCTAGATCATAAACCCGAGTTGTTAGGTATAGGTTTAGACGAAAACACGGGAATAGTAGTACATGGAGATTGGTTTGAAGTAATTGGCGAAAGCTATGTAGTGATGTACGATGGTACCCGATGGTCGGCCGAAAGAGATACGGTATATCAGTTGCCAGAAGGATCGAGAGAGTTTTATATGTTGAAAGAAGGTCAAAAGTATGACCTCACAAATCGAAGAGTAATTCAAAACTAAAGCTAAATGGCTGAGAAAAAATATATTCTATCGATAGATCAAGGGACGACGAGTTCTCGAGCCATTATATTTGATCATAAAGGAAAGATCGTTGCTTTATCACAAAAGGAGTTCAAACAGCACTTCCCAAATGATGGCTGGGTAGAGCATGATGCGGAAGAAATATGGCATACTCAACAAGAGGTAATCCATACCGCTTTATCTGAAAATGATATCGACGGTAATGAAATCGCGGCTATAGGAATTACCAATCAACGAGAAACCACGGTTGTTTGGGATAAAGAGTCGGGTAAGCCCATTTATAATGCCATTGTTTGGCAAGACCGAAGAACCTCCGATTATTGCGATTCTTTAAAAGAGGATGGTTGGGTTGAACCCATAAAAAAGAAAACAGGATTAATTGTAGATAGTTATTTCTCGGGCACTAAAGTAAAGTGGGTCTTAGAAAATGTAGACGGAGCTAGAGAAAAAGCCGATGAAGGCAAACTAGCTTTTGGAACCATTGATAGTTGGTTGGTTTGGAATCTAACAAAGGGGAAGTCTCATGTAACTGATATGACCAATGCTTCTAGAACGATGCTTTATAACATCCGTGAGAAGAAATGGGATGATGAACTACTGGAATTGATGGAAATCCCGTCGGCAATGTTACCTGAAGTTGTTGAATCAAGTGCAGACATTGCAAAAGCTGTTCTAATGGATTCAAAATTAGAACTCCCTATTACGGGAATAGCAGGCGATCAGCAGGCGGCATTGTTTGGACAGATGTGTTTAGAGCCCGGTATGCTCAAAAACACCTATGGTACCGGTTCTTTCATCATGTTTAATACCGGAGAGGAAATCATAGAGTCGGAAAACAAGCTATTAACCACCATTGCCTGGAGTATCAACGGGAAGGTAGAGTATGCCTTAGAAGGATCCATATTTATAGCCGGAGCCGTGGTTCAATGGTTAAGAGATGGTTTGGGTATCATAGAAAAATCATCGGATATAGAAGCCCTTGCTGAAACCGAAGAGGATAACGGAGGCGTGTTCATGGTTCCAGCATTTGCAGGTTTAGGAGCTCCACATTGGGATCAAAAAGCCAGAGGAGCAATCTATGGGTTAACCCGTGCTACCACCGCTGGACATATAGCACGAGCGGCACTCGAAGGCATAGCATATCAAGTAAGAGATGTGTTGCTAGCTATGGAAGCAGATTCAGGCATCGAGATAAAAGAACTACGAGTAGATGGAGGCGCGACAGGAAACAATCTATTGATGCAGTTTCAATCAGATATCTTACGCATACCCATAGTACGACCGGAGATTTTGGAAACAACTGCATTAGGAGCCGCATACCTAGCGGGATTAGCCGTAGGATTTTGGGATTCAACTGAAGAACTTCAACGACTATGGAAAGAAGAAAAGAAGTTCACCCCAAGCATGAAGGATGATGAAGTGGACCAACGAATGAAAAAATGGAACCAAGCCGTTGGTAAGAGTAAAAACTGGATAGATTAACACCCATCGAATACAAATTATGAATAGAGCAGAGTATGTAGATCAAGTTCGGTCGTTTAATGATTATTGGGACATCGTGATTGTAGGTGGGGGGGCAACGGGTTTAGGTTGTGCCGTTGATGCCGCTTCAAGAGGGTATAAAACCCTATTGTTGGAAATGGCTGATTTTGCAAAGGGCACTTCAAGCCGAAGTACAAAGCTCGTGCATGGTGGTGTTAGGTATCTGCAGCAAGGGGATGTATCGCTTGTGATTGAAGCATTGCACGAGCGAGGTTTAATGATTCAAAATGCGCCTCATTTGGTGAGCCATCAATCCTTTATTGTTCCAAGTTACGAGTGGTGGAACGGACCTTTCTATGGTATAGGAATGAAAGTATATGATGCTTTAGCAGGAAAGCTTGGCATCAAGAAGTCTGAAAGTCTGACGAAAAAAGAGGTGCTTGAAAAGATACCCACACTTGAGCCAGAAGGACTTAGAGGAGGCGTTATCTATTATGATGGACAATTTGATGATGCCCGTTTAGCCATTAATCTAGCCCAAACGGCAGCTGATGAAGGCGCTATTCCACTTAATTATATGAAGGTAAAGAGTCTTATAAAGAATGGATCAGGTTTTGTAGAAGGGCTAGTAGCACAAGATCATATCAATGGAGAAGAGTTTAAGATAAACGCTAGAGTGGTCGTAAATGCCACGGGAATATTTTCAGACAGTATTCTTAAGATGGATGACCAAGGCCATCAAAATATGATACAATGTGCTCAAGGTATACACCTAGTACTCGACAAAGAGTTTTTACCAGGTGATGCTGCTATCATGGTTCCTCATACCGATGATGGGCGTGTACTTTTTGCAGTGCCTTGGCATGGTAAAGCAATAGTTGGAACTACAGATACCCCAATTGATAAACCAAGTCTTGAGCCGGTGGCCTTAGAGGAAGAAATTGAATTTGTATTACGCCATGCCAAACAATATCTAGCTAAAAACCCTGAGCGATCGGATGTGCAAAGTGTATTTGCTGGGTTGCGTCCGTTGGTTAAACCTGCTGATGCTAAGAATACTTCAGAAATATCAAGGAGCCATCATCTACAAGTGTCTGAATCAGGCTTGGTAACTATCGCAGGCGGTAAATGGACTACCTACCGAAAGATGGCTGAGGATACCATTGATCAAGCATCGGTTGTGGCCGGACTAGAGTTTAAAAAGTCGGGCACTAAGAATCTTAGAATACATGGTTGGCTTAAAAATGTAGATCGTAGCGATGCTCATTCTGTTTATGGATCTGATCGAGTGGCTTTTGATGCTTTGCTTGAAGAGGATGAGAGTTATAAAGAGAAGCTTCACCCTGCGCTGCCTTTTGTAGTAGGTGAAGTGATTTGGGCACTTCGAAATGAAATGGCACAGACATTAGAGGATATTTTATCACGCAGAACACGAGCCCTTCTATTGAATGCCAAAGCATGTGTTGAAATGGCTGAAAAAGTAGCCACTATTATGGCCGATGAGTTAGGTAAAGATTCTGATTGGATACGCTCGGAAGTCAATGAATTCAATGAAATAGCAAAGAATTACATCCTAGATTGAAATGGATTACAGCGCAGTAATTAAAGAAATTGTATCAGAGCTTGAAGGAAAGAAATTCGGCGGTAAAACTGCTACCTATATACCTGAATTAGCTACTGTTGATGAGAATAAGTTTGGCATACATCTTTGTACCCTACAAAATGAACACTGTAGCTTTGGAGATAGTGATGAGAAGTTCTCTATTCAAAGTATAGCCAAGGTCTTTGGGCTTACTATGGCCTACCCAATACTAGGAGAGAAATTATGGAAACGCGTTGGTGTTGAGCCCTCAGGGAATCCTTTTAATTCCTTAGTTCAGCTAGAATATGAACAAGGAGTGCCAAGGAATCCGCTAATAAACGCAGGTGCTTTAGTCATATCTGACGTTCTTATTAGTGTGCTAAAGAACCCCAAAAGCGAGTTTCTTGAGTTTGTAAAACGATTATCTGGGAACTCATCCATTAACTACAATGAAAAAGTAGCTGAATCGGAAAAGGAAACAGGCTACAGAAACGTCGCCCTGGCTAGTCTTATGAAGTCTTTTGGGAATTTAGATAACCTCGTAGAAGACGTATTAGATTTCTATTGCTACATGTGTTCCATTGAAATGAGTTGTCAAGAGCTTGCCCAAACCTTCTTGCTTTATGCTAACCATGGTAAAGAGGTGCAATCGGGTGAGATGATCTTAACTGCATCCCAATCAAAACGTCTTAGTGCGATAATGTTAACCTGTGGGTTCTATGATCAGGCCGGGGAGTTTTCCTTTAAAGTGGGCTTACCGGGAAAAAGTGGGGTTGGCGGAGGAATAGCAGCCGTTTTCCCAGGACATTACAGCATTACAGTATGGAGCCCTAAATTGAATAAAGCAGGGAATTCAGTATTGGGTATGGAAGTGTTAGAACGACTTACTACAAAAACGGGCGTATCTATTTTTTAAAAGCATTTTTAAATGCTTCGATGCGCTTATAGTTCACTCCTAGGTCACCTCTACCAATTCTAGATTTAGAACGTATATCGATAATGCTCCCGGTATTGGTGGTATCTACTCGAATCACTACATCATCAATAAAGCCAAACCAAGCGAGTTTTTCGTAAGCCTCAATTCGGCCTTCTTCCTTGTTCGTTTCAACTAAAGTCCAAGGCATTTCATCAACAGTGGCCAATGCTTTATCAAAGGCTTCATCATAAGGAAGGTTGCTTTCAATGCCTGATAAATCCCCATAATAAGACTGCTGGCTCATAGCGGTTTCAATGCCAGCATATTCAACAGGATTTGGAGCATCCGCACGAAGAGGGGCAATTGCTACAAAAGCTGGAGGATTCTGAATGTCTGTGGTTATATCATGGATGGGTGGGTAGCCCTTTTCTACTTCCAAATACCAATACCCAATATTGAAGAGTGCACCTAGGGCTATTATTACACTAATAGTACCTAAAACGGTTAAAGTGGTTTTTGTTTTTTTAGCTCTGATAAAACCAAAAGTTGTAATGAGTCCACCTACAACCGTAGTACCTGTGGCCCAAGGAATCATCTGAAAGCCAAGCCTAAAATGCCACCAACCCCATTGGTAACCATAGCCAGCTAATAAAACAACAAGCGCTCCGATGATGGATAAACTAATACCCCATTGTAATGACTTAATGCCTTTTTTGGATCTACCTGTATAGCTCATTGTGTGGCGTTTGCGAATGAAGAGGGTTTTCAAAATCGTTGAATAGAAGCTATTTAAAAGTAGGGCCAAATAAAAAAAGCCTCACCAATAATTGATGAGGCTTTAAATGTGATTGAAAACACCTTTATTTCTCTACTGAAGAAGTAATACGTTCAAATATTTCATCGATAGTACCGATGCCATTAATTTCTTTTACAACCCCTTTAGCGTCGTAATGATTTTTAACGGGTTCGGTTTCTGTATGATATACCTCTAAACGAGTTTTGATTTTTTCTTCGGTATCGTCGGCGCGGCCTTGGCCACGAGATAAGATACGTGATATCAATTCTTCTTCAGGTACTGTGAGAACAACAAAGGCGTCAATAGCTTTGTTCTGATCTTTTGCGATGGTATCAAAGGCTTCAGCTTGTGGAACCGTTCTTGGGAATCCATCAAGAATAAAGCCGTTATCGTACTTCTCATCTTTTAATTCATCGGCAACAAGATCAACAACGGTTTCATCAGGTACCAATTTCCCATTATCTAGAATCGCTTTTACTTTAACGCCTAGTGGGGTCTGGTTTTTAATGGCCGTACGGAATATATCCCCTGTAGACAGGTGCGGAATTGCGTACTTATCCTGAAGTAACTTTGCTTGAGTACCTTTGCCGGCACCTGGAGGGCCGAATAGAATGATGTTCATCGAAAAGTGATTTTATCTTTTGAAAAGGAACCCGAGCGCATAATCGTATTATCCGATTCAACGCCGGGTTTTAAGTTCAAATACGGGGCAAAAGAAGAATTACTTCTTTTCTCCGCGAGTATCACGCTCTTTAATACGAGCTGCTTTACCTGTTAGGTTACGTAGGTAGAACAACTTAGAACGTCTCACTTTACCACGACGCTTAACATCAATTTTAGCAATAAACGGAGAGTATAATGGGAAAATACGCTCAACACCTACGTTATTACTAATTTTGCGAACAGTAAATGTTTTGTTAGCTCCGCTTCCGCGTTCGTTAATTACAACACCTTCGTACTGCTGAATACGCTCTTTTTCACCTTCGCGAACACGGTAATGAACGTTTACAGTATCACCTGCAGTGAACTGCGGCAGTTCATCGTTAACTATTGTTTGTTCTATAAGTTTTAACTTATCCATGATTCTGTTTGTTTGCTGACGAATCAGCCGTTAATAATCTTTCTTAAATTTTTCGTACAAGTCTTGTCTTCGTTCTTTGGTCTTAGATATAGACTGTTCAAGTTTCCACTGCTGAATTTTTTTATGATCTCCTGATCGTAAAACTTCAGGTACTTCCATTCCTTTAAAGCTTGCAGGCCTCGTATATATCGGGGCTTCTAACAAACCATCTTGAAATGAATCGCTTAAGGCACTACCAGCATCGCCAATGGCATTGGGAATTAACCGAACTATAGCATCTGTGATAACCATAGCTGGAAGTTCTCCCCCTGATAGTACATAATCACCAATGGTATACTCTTTGGTGATTAGCGTGTCGCGTACTCGCTGATCAATTCCTTTATAATGCCCGCATACAATGATGATGTTTTCTTTCAATGAAAGCTTATTGGCTTCCTCTTGATTGAATGTCTCACCATCGGGTGCTGTAAAGATGATTTCGTCATAGCTGCGTTCTGAAGTTAGGTGCTCGATGCAACTAAATAGGGGCTGGGGTGTTAACACCATCCCTGCTTCTCCGCCATAAGGGTAATCGTCGATTTTTTTATGCTTGTCTTCCGTGTAATCGCGGAGGTCGTGCTTAAAAATTTCCACTAAGCCGTTTTCTTTAGCCCGGTGAACAATACTGTGATCCAATGGACCGTCTAGTAATGGTGGTACTGCAGATATTATGTCAATCCTCATCATACAGGCCCTCTTCTAGTCGGTTTAAATGTTGGCAGTATATCGTTTGATCATCCCAGTCTATGCTATTCACATATTCATCAACAAGAGGTATTAAAAGTTCAAACCTACCTGTTGACACTGAAATCAGATTGTTGCCTGGAATATCCATGACGTCTAGTACAAATCCGATTTCATTTTCATGTTCATCAATAATTCTGAAGTCTACCAATGATAGCTCTTCAGATTCATCTGTTAGGATTGTTTCAGCTAACGAAGTTTCTACAAAGATCCTTCGACCTCTTAAGGCTTCAGCAGCTGATCGATCAGCGATGTGGTCAAATTGTACAAAGAACGAATTGTTACTTCCTTTTTTCTCTACTCTAAAGCCAGAGACTCGAGCAGGGAAATAATCTCCACGATCGTTCTGCAAATACACGAGCGTTACTTCATTGAGGAATTCAGGGTCGTTAAAGTCTAAATCGACTTTTAACTCACCTTTGAGTCCATGAGAGCGAGCAATTTGCCCGATCTTAGTAAAGGGTTGTGTATTGGCCTCCTGATTCATGGGAGCCGGATTTTTTATCCTTCAGACTGCTTAGATTCCCAAGCTGCAAGCACGGTTTTACGTGATTCAGCGTCGGTTACAAAACCTTCAAGAGCAGCCATATCGTTATCACGGATATGATCGATCGCTTCTTTAGCGGTCATGTCTTCCGAAGTTCCGCTAGTAGAGGCAGCTTCTTCGCTTTTCTTTTCCGCTTTTTCTTCTTCCGCAGGCTCTTCAGTGGTTTCTTCCTCAGTAGTTTCAGCTTCTGCTGCTACTTCTTCAGTGGTCTCTTCTTCGGCAGCAGGCTCTTCAGCTACTTCTACTTTTTCTTCCGCAGGAGCTTCTTCAGTAGTCTCTTCGGTTGCTTCCTCAGCAACTTCTTCGCTAGCTGTTTCAGCCGGTGCTTCTTCTGTAGCTTCCGCTTCAGTTTCAGCTTCGTCTTCAGTTGCTAATTCTTTAGCAGCTTCACTAGCTTTCTTTTCTACTTGTTGTTTGAATTCCTTCTCTTCTGCGTCTAAGATAGACTTGTACTTGTCTTTACGAGAAGTGCTGTCTTCTAATTTTGAATCGCGGTAAGCTCTCCATTCAGTGAGGGCAGCTTCGATTTCTTCTTCGCTTTTGCCCCACATCATAAGGTGGCGTTTGTAAAGGATGCCTTCGTTGCGAAGGATTTTGCGAACAGTGTCAGAAGGTTGTGCACCTGTCTCCAACCAGTACATAATACGGTCTTCGTTGAGTACCACTTCTTTCTTTTCTGTTACGTTGTCGTAACGACCAACTTGTTCGATGATGCGACCATCACGTGAACTGCGGCTGTCAGCAACTACTAAATGATAGATAGGACGTTTTTTACGACCTTTTCTTTGAAGTCTGATTCTAATCAATGTTGTTCTCCAGTGAGTTTTGTATAAAAGTGTTACCTACCTATAGGCAGGTTTTTCAATCCATGAATCGCACGTCCCATTTTTCCCATTTTGGACATGGTCTTCATCATTTTTTTCATCTGTTCGAACTGTTTAATGAGATCATTGATCTCACGGACAGTAGTGCCAGAACCGGCGGCTATACGTCGTCTTCGACTTCCGTTTAGTACACTTGGGTCCTGACGCTCCTCCGGCGTCATTGAATAGATAATCGCTTCGATAGGCTTAAAGGCATCGTCATCGATATCTGCATTTTCCAATGCTTTGCTGGCGCCGGGGATCATAGAAACAAGATCGGAGAAATCTCCCATCTTCTTGATCTTTTGAATTTGATCGAGGAAATCTTCGAGATTGAATTTATCAGAGCTAATACGCTTTTGAAGGCGTTGAGCTTCCTCCTCGTCAAATTCTTTTTGAGCTTTTTCAACTAGCGAAACCACATCACCCATCCCAAGTATGCGCTGTGCCATACGATCGGGATAGAAAGGGGAAAGAGCATCTAGCTTTTCGCCAGTACTCACAAATTTGATGGGTTTGTTTACAACGGTTTTAATGGAAAGGGCAGCACCACCACGGGTGTCACCATCCAACTTAGTTAAAACTACACCGTCGTAATCAATACGCTCGTTAAACTCTTTTGCCGTGTTAACCGCGTCCTGACCGGTCATGGAGTCAACAACGAACAAGATTTCATGAGGATTTACGGCTTTCTTAATTTCCGCAACCTCATTCATCATTTCCTCATCCACATGTAAACGACCAGCAGTATCAATGATTACGGTATCCATTGCCAAACTTTTTGCCATCGCTACAGCTTCTTTAGCTACGCGAACAGCATCTTGTTGTTCAATAGAGTATACCGGCACATCAATTTCAGAGGCCAGAGTCTTAAGTTGGTTTACGGCAGCAGGGCGATAAACATCGGCGGCAGCAAGAAGAGGATTCCTTTTATGCTCCTGCTTGAGGTAACGAGCTAATTTACCAGTGAAGGTAGTTTTACCCGATCCTTGTAAACCTGCAATAAGAATTACAGTGGGGGGAGTGTGCGCAGTGGCTATATCCGACTTTTCTCCACCAAATGTAGTAACAAGCTCGTCGAACACAATCTTTGTGAACTGTTGGCCTGGATTTACACTGGCAAGAACGTCTTCGCCCTGTGCTTTTTCCTGAATTTCTTTCGTGAATTGGCGGGCAACCTCATAGTTTACATCCGCATCTAATAGAGCACGGCGTATTTCACGCACCGTATCTGCGATGTTAACATCACTTATACGTGCATCACCTTTAAGGTGCTGAAAGGCTTTGTCTAATTTTGAGGATAAACTTTCAAACATGGTTACTCAGGATTTCTCCGCTTAATTCAGAGCCGATAAAAATACGGGATTATTATTGTGTTATCAACAGTAATGTGGATAAAGTTTTTATTTATATCCGTTGTGGGGAATGCGTCATCAAAAGATAGAATGTGGCGAAAACGATATAAACTGTAGGTTGAATGATGAGTTCAACCATTCATCAAATAGAATAAACTTTTCATTAACATATTTAAACAAAGATAAACATTTATTATTTATTAATATATACGAATTACAATTGATGCAAAGTTCTAAATTAAGCTTGGGGGGAGTTAGGGGTAGAACAGAGAGGGGGTCTGAAGAAAATCGGGATAAACACATGCAGATAATCAGAATATTAAATGGATACCTGACGAATGAGTGATTATAGAATACCACTCCTTTTATTGATTTCGATAGTTTTGGGTTGTACGAATGAAATAAAGGACCCAGAAATTATTACAACTAATGATTTTGTTTTGAGTGACTCAACAAAAGAGCATTTGTTAAGCATGTACACTCAAGTAGTAGACAATCCAGAAGTAGATGAACTACTATTTGCCAATTATGGATCAAGTATTGGAGTAGTAATAACTGATTATGATGGAAATTTTGTAAGAAAGATTGGGGAAAAGGGTCGAGGACCTAAAGAGATATTATCCTCGCGGTTTTTTGGAGCAAAAGATTCTGCTGCCATTTTGATCTTAGACAAGAAATTGGGAAAGTTTAAACTCTATAACTCTGAAACCGAAGCTGTTCAGCTATTCGATTATACGTTTAATCAAGGTGTATCAATTACATCTAGGGGCATATCATTTTGTAAAGAGAAATGGTTCTCAGGAGTTCAGTTAATTAGAAAGCCAACCCTACCTTCAGTACCAACAATAGCTGTTTTTGATACGGCTTTTTCTTTGATAGATACCTTAGGAGGCTACGATCCTTATTTTGATGGTCGGGATGATATATTACAGGAAACGACATACTCACTGGATTGTGAAAACGGAGTAATTTATACCGTTCAGGGAAAGACACCGAAAATTCAAGCATTTTCCATTCATTCGGGCAATCACTTAGGCTCAACAGAAATCACACCTCCTTTATTTAAGGTCTCAGATAAGTTCATTTCAATGAGTTATAGTTCACAATCATGGGCTCGATATTTATCTGAAGAGCAGAGTATTAGCCTGCATCTTTCTCATGATGAGCACCATTTATTTTTAGTGTATCGAAATGACAGCGGGGTATATAAAAAAAGAAGGGCGCTCAATGAGAGCGAACATATAGTGGCTGTTTTTAATAAAGAATCCTTTGATTATTTAGGAGAAGTAAAAGTCCCTGGTGCAATTTTAGGTTCCACAAAGAAGGGCGAACTGATTATGCTGAAAGATGAGGAAGCTTTACGGTTTCAGTTTCTAAAAATAATTCCTAGTGATGGAAATTAAATCCACGTTTGGGTTATCCATCGGATAGAAGGAGGCCTGATCGGAGTAAATGAAATGTACTTCCCATTCTTCTAATCATTAAAAATTGTAAAGCCAAGGCTAGCAGTACGAAAACTCAATCGCTTATAGTATGTTTTAGCCTCGCCCTCACATCACTACAACAAGGGCAGAAGTAATAAAGTAAACTAACACAGGGAAGTACATGAATAAATGCACAAGGATAAGTGCGTGCTTATTGGCTTTACTGCTCTCAGTTATGGGCAGTTCAGATTGGGCAAACGCACAACAAAAGGACAAAAATCAATTATATGATGAAAAGCTCTATGAAGGGCTTTCGTTTAGAAATGTGGGACCATATAGAGGTGGGCGTTCAACCGCAGTAACCGCAGTGCCAAATAAAGACGGGAGCAATATAACCTTCTTTATGGGTACTACAGGCGGGGGCGTTTGGAAGAGTGATGACTATGGACATTACTGGCATAATTTAACGGATGGGCAATTTGATGTCTCTTCAATTGGTGCCGTTGATGCCGCGCCTTCTTCACCAAATATCATTTATGCAGGAACAGGCTCCGCTTGTTTAAGAGGAAATGTTTCTGCTGGAAAAGGAATCTATAAATCTTTCGATAGTGGTGAGAATTGGGAGTTTATAGGTCTACCCGATGTTGGTCAGATTGGTGATGTAGTGGTGCACCCTCAAGATCCAAATTTGGTATATGTAGCGGCATTAGGTCATGCTTTCGGTAAGAATAAAGAGCGTGGCGTTTACCGCAGTAAAGATGGAGGAGAGAGCTGGGAGCAGATTTTTTTCTTATCAGATAGTACCGGAGCAGTATCGCTTGCTATGAACCCATCGAACCCACGTGAAATTTACGTTGGGATGTGGAGGGCTGAGCGTAAACCATGGACAATGATTAGCGGTGCTGATGAAGGGGGCGTGTATAAAACAATCGATGGTGGCGAGAACTGGAATAAGCTATCGGGTGGCCTGCCAACAGGTGTAGTTGGTAAAGTTGGTGTAACCGTATCTCCGGCTAATCCTAAAAGAGTGTGGGCCATAATCGAGGCGGAACCTGCAGGCGGTGTATATCGCTCTGATGATGCTGGGAAAACATGGAAGCGCATCAATAAAGAAAATAAACTACGCCAACGCGCTTGGTACTACACACATATTGTAGCCGATCCAAAAGATGAAAACACGGTGTATGTGTTAAATACCGGCATGTATCGTTCAGTGGATGGAGGAAAGACCTATGAAGGTATTTCTGTTCCTCATGGGGATGTACATGATTTATGGATTCACCCTGAAAAAACGAACATAATGGTAGTAGCCGATGACGGGGGTGCTCAAGTAACCTCAAACGGCGGTAAAACATGGTCTACCTATTACAACCAACCTACGGCAGAGCTGTATGGAGTAGTTGTAGATAATGGATTCCCCTATAGGTTGTATGGCGCACAGCAGGACAATAGTACCATCAGTGTACCGGCGTGGAGTTCCAATAATACCGTTCATGCAAAAGAGCACTGGTATAGTGTAGGTGGATGTGAAACGGGACCTGTAGCTCTACATCCTGATAACCCAGATGTGATTTATTCAGGGTGCTATGGTGGTGTGATCGATCGCTATGATCATAAAACCAAGCAAGTTCGAAATATGATTGAATATCCTCAGCTACAATTGGGTGAAGCAGCCAAGAACTTAGAATATAGATTCCAATGGGTGTCTCCTATTGTGGTTTCTCCCCATGATGAGAATGTGGTATTTCATGGTTCGCAATACGTAAGCAAAACTACCGATGGCGGGAAAACGTGGGAGAAAATCAGTCCAGATTTAACCACTAATAATCCAGCACATCAACAATATGCAGGTGGGCCGATTAACCATGATATGACCGGTGTTGAAATTTATAATACCCTGTTTGCCATCACGGTTTCTCCTCATGATGCAAATGAGATTTGGACTGGATCCGATGATGGACGCGTTCATATCACTCGTGATGAAGGAAAGACGTGGACGGACATCACTCCTAAGGACTTGCCTGAACTTGCAACTGTAGAGAATATTGATGTATCGGTACACGATAAAGGAACGGCGTATTTAGCAGCTCAAAGATATCGTTTGGATGATTTTGAGCCCTACATTTACAAAACCGAAAACTATGGCAGAAGCTGGAAGTTAATTTCGGGGCCAAAAAGTGGATTCCCTGAAAAACATCCTGTACGTGAAGTGAAGGAAGACCCCGAAAAAGAAGGACTCCTGTTCGCAGGTACCGAATTCGGATTATTCGTTTCCTTTAACGGCGGCGATAATTGGCAAGAATTTCAGTTAGATCTACCCGTTACACCTGTAAGTGGTATTCAGGTAGCTCATGGCGACCTTATTTTATCAACGCAAGGTCGTTCGTTCTGGATTCTAGATGATATGACACCTCTTAGAGAGTTAAACAGCCGTGTTGCTAACGAAAGTAGCTACTTATTCAAGCCACGAGATGCTTACCGTGTAAATGATATGGGACCGGGTGGCGAGTACGCGCCAGCGTCTAAACCTCATGGGGCAACCATTCATTACTACACAAAAGAAGCAGACGAAGTAACGCTAGAAGTTTTAGATGATCAAAATCGCATCGTACATACGTTTACTATGGACTCGGCTCTTGCTAAAAAGCCTGGCACCACCTTAATTAAGCCTAAAGCAGGTATGCAGCGCTTGGTATGGGGTTTAACCTATCCAGGGCCAGACATGGTTGAAGGTGCCGTTGTTTGGGGCTTTACGGGCGGAATTAAAGCACCTCCTGGAACTTATAGAGTACGTATGCAAAATGGACGTGAATCTATTACTCAAAGCTTCGAAGTGTTAAACGACCCTCGCTTAACCGATGTAACCAAAGAAGATTACATCGTTCAGTTTGAGTTTTCACAGCAAGTACGTGATTCAATTAATCAAATTCAGAATGTGCTTCGTGACATTGAATCCATTAAAGAGCAATTAGCATGGATTGCAGATAGAGCAAAGGATAGTGGTATGGATCCAAGCATCCAGAAAATGGGCGAAGAACTCCAAGCCAAGCTTTCTAACTATCAGCAGAAGCTGCATCAAACGAAGAACGAAAGTGGACAAGATCCTATTCGTTTCCCGCCACGCATCGATAATCAATTCTTAGAGTTGTATAAATTTGCCACGGGCCCTGATGGGTATATTTCAGGTGGAGCAGAAGGTCGACCTGTTGAAGCGGCGTATAAGCGCACAACCGATTTAAATGCAGCCTGGATTATTCTTCGAAAAGAATATGAGCGTCTCATCAATGTAGATGTGGCGGCATTCAATCAAGCGGTTGAAGGAGGAAGCATTCGTGCTTTAACCAAACCAAATCGTGATTATTGATAGATCATCAAGTTTCTGAGCAAAGCCTCTCTTCTATTTAGAATGAGAGGCTTTTTTATGGAATTCATATGGGGAATCAATAGCAGGATCAGTGAATAGTGTGTAATTATGTATCTCTGAAATCAGATTCCGGTGAATGTGTGAAAATAGGTTCTTGCCAGTTTCTATAGCTGTTTTTTAAGAGTATGAGAAATACCACCCAATTTACCGCCGCCACGGCTCGTATCAACAGCACGGCATTTATTGAGGTGACATTATAGCTGTAGATGAAAGGAGCTAATACAAAGACTAGAAAACTGACAATCCAATTAAACTTTCGAAGTTTATAGAGCAACCAAAGTACATAGGGAGTACTTATAGTAGCGACAAGAATCCATCCTCGGGCTACACCATCGGCATAAATGAAGGAGAGCGTAGGTGTTTTCGAAGTATAATCGACATCTATGATCTTAGATAGTTTATCTAAGTATATATTTCTTTTGAACTTTATAGACATGTTCTGATTATAAATAAAAATCTCGATTCCACACAAATACAGCACTCATTTTTCCCTATTCAATTGCGCTATCATTTTAAGGCAAATATGCAGATTTTAGGCTCATCATAATCAGCCCAGCAGTCATTTATCATAATGGGTTGTTTTCGACAAAAGTAAACTGATAAAATAATAGTACACACAATGAGTGAAGGTCACGGATTACTAAAAGGTAAAAAAGGAATTATTTTCGGAGCGCTCGACGATCGCAGTATCGCATGGAGAGTAGCCGTAGCATGTAAGCGAGAAGGAGCTGACTTTGTGTTATCAAACGCACCTATTGCACTTCGTTTAGGAACCTTAGATGCATTAGCGGAAGAGACGGGCGCAACTATTATTCCTTGTGATGCCACCAATGATGACGACATCACTTCAATGATGGAGAAAGTAAAAGAAGAATTCGGTGGTGTTGACTTCATTCTTCATGCAATCGGAATGTCGCCTAACATTCGTAAGAAAAAAGAATATACCGACCTGAACTACAAGTGGTTCCAGCAATCACTGGATATCTCAGCAATCTCTTTACACCGTATTCTGCACCATGCAGACAAAATGGGTGTACTTAACGACGGCGGAAGTGTAATTGCTCTTTCATACATCGGTGCACAGAGAATTTTCTCGAAGTATTCGGATATGAACGACGCGAAGGCATTGTTAGAAAGTATTGCTCGTAACTACGGAAGTAGATTGGCAAGCAGAGGTATTCGTGTGAATACTATTTCTCAAGCGCCAACTAAAACGTCAGCTGGTTCAGGTATCAAAGGATTTGACGGAATGTACACCTTCGCTGAGAAGCTGTCTCCTCTTGGGAACCCAACAGCGGATGAATGTGCCGACTATTGTGTGGCGATGTTCTCTGACTTTACTCGCAAAGTTACCATGCAGAACTTATTCCACGATGGTGGTTTTGTAACAAATGGTATTTCTGAAGAGATGATGAACGACCTAGCAAAACTTTACTCAGAAGGCGAAGAGTAAACTATAGATTCAATAAGCAATTATGCCTGATATAATCCTTGGTATAGATCCTGGCTCCCGTGTTACCGGGTATGCTATCCTTACTGAGGAGAAAGGGCAACTGATTGCTTTACGTTGTGATGTACTTAAGATGGCCCACATGGATGACCACTCCGACCGTCTTAAGTACATATTCGATCAAATATCAGGTATAATTCGTTCTAACAAACCAACAGCTTGTGCGGTAGAAACACCGGTTTATGGGGTTGACCCTCAAGCCATGCTGAAGTTAGGCCGAGCACAAGCAGCGGCTATTCTTGCTATCAAAAATTGTGACTTACCTGCCTTTGAGTATTTCCCAAAAGTGGTTAAAAAAGCCATTACTGGAAACGGTAATGCAAGTAAAGAACAAGTTGCGTTCATGTTGAGCAAAACGGTTCAACTACCCAATGAAAAGCTAAAGAATGATGCCACGGATGCACTAGCGGTAGCGTGGTGCCATTACATGAAGGGTAAAAGAGGGATTCCAACCGGTTCAAATAAGACCCACCAAAATAATAAGAAGTCGGATTGGGCCGATTTCATCGCTAAAAATCCAGATAGAGTAAAAGGGATATGATCACATTTCTAAAAGGTATGGTTGAAGAACTTGAAGAAGGTATGGTTCATCTTGAAGTTCATGGCGTTGGATATGGAGTGGAAGTCTCATCCCAGACTTTAGCTCAGCTCAAGGAAGGCCTTGAAGTAAAACTTTTGATTCATCATCATATCACCGATAGCGACGAGCGACTCTTTGGGTTTTATACCAAAGAAGAAAAGCAGCTTTTCGAAAAATTAATCACCGTTAAAGGCGTAGGCCCTAAATCTGGTGTAACCATTGTTTCTGGTTTACCGGCTGATCATTTAGTGAGTGCTATAACTACTTCCGATGTAGCCGCCTTATCGAGAGTACCAGGTATTGGTAAGAAAACGGCAGAGCGGATCATCCTTGAATTGAAAGATAAACTAGGGGAAGTAAAGACGACTTCATCATCCGCTGCAAGTGCGCCTAAAAACTCAACCGTAGATGAAGTAACTCAGGCATTAGAATCATTGGGCTTCAAAAAGAAAGATGCGGAAGCAGCGGCGGTAAAAGCCTTACAAATTGAAGATGTTAAGACTGTAGCAAGTGGAATTAAAAAAGCATTGAGCCTTTTAAATAAAAATTGACTCAATAGTTGGTAACAATTTGTTCATTTTATATTAATGAAAGACATTAGTACCATTGATTTCAAGATTTTACTGTAACCAAACCCGCTGTTGTGTCAAAGCAAACCATTCTAGTAGTAGATGATGAAAAAGATCTTTTAGATCTGATCGAATATAACCTCCGAAAAGAAGGCTTTGAGGTCTTAAAAGCCGAAAATGGAGAGCAAGGTATTGAAGTTGCTCGTGAGCACAAACCAGATTTAATCCTTCTAGACATCATGATGCCAAAGATGGATGGCTTACAAGCAGTTGAAGAAATCCGAAAGGATGACGAGCTCAAAGGCACTCCTATTATTTTCTTAACGGCCCGTAGTGATGAGAAAACAGAAGTTGAAGGGCTAAATAAGGGCGGAGATGATTACATCACAAAACCCATTAGTACCGTTAAGTTACTATCACGTATCAAAGCAGTTTTAAGACGATTCGATGAAAAAGAGGAGTCGGTGAACCGCCTAGACGTTCACGACCTGCTTATTGATAAAGATCGATATATCGTACAAAGAGGGGAAGAAGAATTTCAATTGCCTAGAAAGGAATTTGAACTCCTATTTTTTCTAGCTAGTCGAAAAGGAAGAGTATTAGATCGCCAGACACTTCTAAATAGAGTTTGGGGCGATAACATCTATGTAGTGGATCGAACAGTGGATGTTCACGTAAGAAAAATCCGCGAAAAACTAGGCGACCATTACATTGAAACGGTAAAAGGCGTGGGTTATCGATTTAAGGAATGACACCAAAGAAAAAGAAAAAAGCTCCTTTCTTTAAATTAGGCTTTAGAGTAGCCGCATATACAGCGTTGTCAACAGCGGCGCTTTGTTTCCTGATTTTAGCTTTTTTAGTACCGCTTAATATTTGGTATTCCCTGGCGTGGTCGGGGGGTGCGTTTGTTCTCGTGTTTGGTGTGAGTTATGTCATCAACTTTAAGGTGCAACACGCTCGTATCGAAACTATAGAGCA
The DNA here is from genome assembly GCF_000375465.1 of Balneola vulgaris DSM 17893. NCBI lineage: Bacteria > Pseudomonadati > Balneolota > Balneolia > Balneolales > Balneolaceae > Balneola > Balneola vulgaris. The sequence goes on along the minus strand of NZ_AQXH01000004.1, from coordinate 20,972 downwards.
AGTCTCTAAAAACATCTCTAAGAAACGCTTTGATGAATACGAAAGCGTAACTTCCCCTTATAATGATGAGATGGATTACTTAGTTAAGCAACTCATCAAGTCGAGCAGAACCGTTGAAAGAGAGATCCAGCGACTTAACCGCATCGAAAACTACCGTAAGGAATTTATAGGCGATATTTCTCATGAGCTGAAGACGCCTATTTTTGCCATTCAAGGATTCGTAGAAACCCTACTGAATGGAGCTCTCGAAGATGAAAATGTAAATAGAGAGTTCTTGAAGAAAACGATGCGTAATGTGAATCGTTTGATATACCTCACCAAAGATTTGATGGAAATCTCCAAACTAGAAACGGGGGAGTTGAAGTCTGAAATCGAAGCCTTTTATTTGTACGAGGTGATACATGATATCGTAGATAGCTTGCAGCATAAAGCTGAAAGGGATCATGTAAGTATTTTGATGGATGACTTTGATAAAAACCTGAGGGTAAAGGCGGATAAAAATCAGATTAAACAGGTGCTAATCAACTTGATTGAAAATGGGGTGAAGTACAACATCCCTCAAGGGAAAGTCACCATTGCCGTTGAGCAGTTCAAAAAGGATAAAAATAGAGTAGTGATATCAGTTCAAGATACCGGCATTGGTATTGATGAGACCGATTTACCTCGAGTTACAGAACGTTTCTTTAGAGTAGATAAGTCAAGATCGAGAGAACGTGGCGGCACTGGGCTAGGTCTCGCAATTGTGAAGCATATTATTGAAGCCCATGGAGAGCAGTTTAAATTCGAGAGTAAAGTAAATGTTGGCTCTACCTTTAAATTCACCCTTCGCAAAGTTCTTACTGAATCGAGATAGATAAATTTCTATTTTGAAGCCACACGATATTTATAATTTTGATAGTTGCCCTATCTAAAAGGAGTTAACACATGGTATATGCCGTAATAATGGCAGGTGGATCAGGAACCCGATTTTGGCCACAAAGCACAAAAGCACTTCCAAAGCAGTTTTTAAATCTGTTTGGTAAAAACACAATGATTCAAAATACGGCCGATCGCATAAAAGAAGTGATTCCACAAGAACGAATCATGGTGGTTACCAATGCGGATTACGCGGATATAGTGAAGGAGCAACTTCCAAAGGTGCCAGAAGAAAATATAGTAGGGGAACCGGTGGCAAAGAACACGGCTCCTTGTGTAGCAATTGCCGCTGAACTTCTTTATAAAAAAGACCCGGATGCTGTGATGGTAGTACTTCCTGCCGACCATCACATTACCAATCCAGACGAGTTTCTAAAAGTACTTAAGTCTGCAGTTGCAAAAGCAGAACAAGGGGATGATTTAGTTACTATAGGTATAGAACCGAACCGTGCTGAAACAGGCTTCGGGTATATTCATGCGGATAAGCAAGATTCTGAAGAGCATGCAGGTCGTGCCGTTGAGAAAGTACAAGCCTTTAAAGAAAAACCGGACGCCATTACCGCACAGCAGTTTTTAGATTCGGGCGATTATTACTGGAATAGTGGGATGTTTATTTGGAGAGCGGATTCTATTCTAAAGGAATTCAAACGCCAACTACCAGATATGTATGAGCAAGTGAAACTAGCTTCACCTGAGTTATACACCGATATGCATAAAGTGAGCATAAACGACTTTTATTACGAATGTGAATCAATCTCTATTGATTATGGAGTAATGGAGGGCGCTAAGCAGGTTTTTGTAGTGCCGGGTGATTTTGGTTGGAATGACGTTGGAAGTTGGACGGCCGTATATGAATTAGCAGAGAAAAATAAGGATGGCAATGCTGTTCAGACTTTAAATGCTACTTTCGCAGGATCAACCAATAACTTAGTGGTGTCTAAGACAGAAAAGATGATCTCGTTTGTTGGACTAGAAAACGTTGCTTTTGTAGAAACTGATGATGCGATCTTGGTTTGTGATCTCACTCAGGCCCAAGGGGTGAAGGAAATTGTAGAGCAGTTAAAAGGATCCGACGACTTAAAGAAGTTTCTTTAATCGATTAGAACTACTTGTTCATCATATGCTAGTCGGACATTGGAAGGTAATTTTTTATTGACTTCCGAATGTTCGACTTCACTATTCATATGAATTAAATAGGTTTGCTGTATGCCTAGCTCATGGGCTATTGCTGCAGCTTCAGGAATAGTTAAATGAGTAGGGTGTTCTGGGCCCCATCGTAAACCGCTAAGCACCATTACTTTAGAGCCTTTGATGAGCTTCTTAGTTTCCTCGGGAATACTCTTAACATCTGTTAGATAGCACAGATCGTTTATTCTAAAGCCGAGTATTTCAAGCGAACCATGTAACACTTCCAGTGGGGTAACTTTGATATCATTCAATACTATTGATTGAGATATCTCTTTTAACTCAAGGGAGGTAGATCCAGGATACTTTTTCTCCCCAAACATATAATCAAAGCGTTTACGAACAGAATCTAAACATCGTTTTGAGGAGTACACTGGGATAGGGCCTTTCTGTACATAGTTATAGGCTCTTAAGTCATCCAAACCTGCTACATGATCCATATGTTCATGCGTCAGTAACACATGATCGATATTGCGAATCTTAGCACGTATACTTTGAATTCTAAACTCTGGACCCGCATCGATCAATACGGAAGTTTCATCGGTTTGAATCCATACCGAGCATCGTGTTCGTGTATTTCTAGGGTCAGAGCTAAGGCGTTCACTTCCATAACCTCCAGCAACAGGTACACCCATAGAAGTTCCAGTGCCTAAGAAGGTTAATTTCATGACTCAAAATCCAATTCGTCGCTCGCATTAGCAGGGGTAACAGAAAGGCGATCCCAAATAATGCCCAATTCTTTTTTAACGGCGGGTTTGATATAGATGCCCGTGAGGTCTGCTTCACCCAGCACCCGAGCAATGGTACCTATTTGTGCTTCTGTTGGCTTATTCTTGTTTACTATAACTAATCGATCTCCCATAACCATACAATCATTACCCCTGAAAGATCCGCGTTCTTTTCGAAGGGTGTAGCCACATTGCTCTAATAATTGCTCAAGTTCTAGTAATAGCTTATCTGCTTTCACAAAGAAATTCCCATTGTAAAGAGGTGATAGTTTAAATCGTAATCAAAGTTCTCCGCATCAATATCATAAACTGAGAGTTTATAATCATATCCAATGCTTAAAGAACGGTTCCCAATTAAGTTTAGCAACTTGAGGCGGGCACTTGCTGTCAACGATTTGTTTGAGCCGCCAAAAAGCCCACCATTGGAACTACTAAACCCATAGGATGGAATAGTATTTACTTCAAAAGCCCAAGACTCTATTTTTCGAAATTTCATGAAAGCGCCTGCTCCAAAAGAAAAAACGGATTGGTTAAACTCATTACTAGCCGTGCTATTTCTAACGCTGGTTAAATTCGATTCTAACTTTAATGGCACGCCTAAAACAAATCGTTCTCTTTGCACAAAATTGAAAGAGTTTAGGTAGTATAGGTTCAACTTCAGAAAACGGGCATCATCGGATCCGGTTAGTTTATTTGCGAAGAGGATGGATCCATTTACAAAAGGAGTTTCAAAACCGATAGTCACGCCTGATTCTTCAAAATCTAAACGTTCCTCATCTCGAACGGCGCTCTCATCTCCGGTATAATCAAAGTTGATGGGTGAGTAACCTAGATAGATATAATTTGAAGAGCTTCTCTGAGGTCTAGAGTCGCTTTCACCAACAGAGAACATTTGAGCTTGTAATGTCGGGGCGGTAAGTAAGAACGTAAGGAGTAATATAATTTGCTTCATGGGAATTAATTTAAGCATTATTAAATTGAGTGAGTAACGTCAAACCAACGCTTTATTTTATGAAACTACTATTTATTCTTTTTTCATTCATAGGAATGTTCTCAATGGCTATAAATCCAGATTCTATTTACGAATTTACTCGCAATGATATTGATGGAAATGCAACTCCGCTCTCAATGTATAAAGGTAAAACAGTACTTATTGTAAATGTAGCATCAAAATGTGGATACACTCCTCAGTATGAAGGGCTACAAAAAATTTATGAAACTTATAAGGATGACGGTTTTGTGATACTTGGTTTTCCTGCCAATAACTTCAAAGGTCAAGAACCTGGTACTGATGAAGAGATTAAACAATTCTGCACACTTGAGTATGGGGTTGAGTTCCCTATGTTCTCTAAAGTGTCGGTTAAAGGCGATGACCAAGATGAATTGTTCACTTATCTCACTTCATTAGAGAACCCAGACTTCACGGGCGAGATTAAATGGAACTTCGAAAAGTTTCTAGTTTCTAAAGATGGAACCCTAATTAGGCGTTTCAGAAGTGGCGTTAAACCAGAGAGTAAAGAGCTTACATCAGCTATAGAAGCAGAGCTAAAAAAATAGTTAAAAAAATTTCCAAATAGGGTTGACTCTCTTTCGGAATGAACCGTATATTTGGTGCTCTCGATTGGTCCGGTAGTTCAGTTGGTTAGAACGCCTGCCTGTCACGCAGGAGGTCGAGGGTTCGAGTCCCTTCCGGATCGCAAAAGCCTTGAATCATTTGGTTCAAGGCTTTTTCTTTTTAAACAATATGGTTTAATTCTCCTATGTCAACCATTTACCCATCTTATGACGTTATCGTAGTAGGAGCTGGGCATGCCGGTAGTGAAGCAGCCGGTGCAGCCGCACAACTTGGTGCCAAGACTCTACTTATTACTATGAATCTAGAAGCCATTGCTAAGATGTCTTGTAATCCTGCTATGGGCGGTATTGCAAAAGGACAGTTAGTAAGAGAGATTGATGCTCTAGGCGGACTCTCTGGAATTGTGAGTGATGCCTCAGGGGTACAGTTCAAAATGCTAAATATGAGCAAGGGGCCGGCTATGTGGAGTCCTCGTTGCCAAAGTGATCGCATGTTGTATGCACAAAAGATGCGTGAGCTTTTAGAAGCCAAAGAGAATTTAACCTTTCGCCAAGACAACGTTGTTGATCTTATAATTAACGATCAAAATGTAGTTGAAGGAGTTGTTACCCAAACTGGCCAAAAGTTTTATAGTAAATCGGTTGTTCTGACGAGCGGCACTTTTTTAAATGGACTCATCCATATTGGCGACTCTAACTATGGAGGTGGTCGCTCAGGGGAGCGTGCTTCTGTAGGTATTTCAGCAGCATTAGAAAACAGTGGTTTCGAAGTAGGTAGATTAAAAACAGGAACTCCTCCTAGGGTTGACGGGCGTAGTATAGATTACTCTAAACTTGAAGTTCAAGATGGAGATGATAACCCGGTTCCCTTTTCTTTTTTAACAGATGATATAATTCCAAAAGAAGAGCAACTTACCTGTTGGATTGGATATACCAATGATGAAGTGCATGAAGTCTTAAAAACTGGATTTGATCGTAGTCCAATGTTTAATGGTCGTATCAAATCTGTGGGGCCTCGTTATTGCCCAAGTATTGAAGACAAGATTAATCGTTTTGCAGATAAAGATCGTCATCAGTTATTTCTCGAACCGGAAGGTTGGAATACTTATGAAATGTATCTTAATGGTTTTTCTACTTCTCTTCCAGAAGAAGTGCAGTATGAAGCACTTCGTACAATTCCAGGATTTGAAGAAGTAGTGATGATTCGACCGGGTTACGCCATCGAGTATGATTACTTCCCGCCTCATCAAATTAAAAGAACCTTAGAAACGAAGCTTGTTGAGGGTCTATATTTTGCAGGGCAAATTAACGGAACTACAGGTTATGAAGAGGCTGCTTGCCAAGGATTAATGGCGGGAATTAATGCGGCACTTAAAGTTGCGGGTAAGGAGTCATTGATACTTAAAAGATCTGAAGCTTATATCGGTGTATTGATTGACGACTTAATCAATAAAGGTACTGAAGAACCTTACCGAATGTTTACTTCTAGGGCTGAGCATAGAATTTTACTCAGACAAGACAATGCGGATTTACGATTAACGGAATTGGGCTATAAGATAGGCTTGGCTTCTAAGGAGCGTTATGATCGCATGCTTCAAAAGAAGGAAGAGGTAAATGCATTACTTGATCTATTGTCGAACCAAACGGTAAGACCAGAGGTGTTAAACTCCACACTGGAATCACTAGGCACATCCGGATTAAATCAGCCTGTTAAGGCACAGTCTGTGTTAGCTCGACCTCAAGTTTCCTTAAAGGATATGATGGAAGGGGACGAGGGTTTAAAAGAAGCGGTTCATGAAATTACAACCAATAAGTATGTGATTGAGCAGGCCGAAATTCAGATCAAATACTCTGGATATATAGAAAAGGAGTGGGAGATGGTTCAAGAACTCAGTCAAAAAGAGACTACGCCAATTCCTGCAGACCTTGATTACACCAAAATTAAAAGCCTTTCTACCGAAGGATATCAAAAGATGTCTAAGATTAAGCCTGAGACCATCGGTCAGGCAAGTCGCATTAGTGGGGTTTCTGCCTCAGATGTTTCGGTACTTATGGTTTATTTAAAAGGATAGGTTTCACGTGGAACCCTCTATATCTATTATTACAAAAGAACAGCTAGGCCAGATTTCATCCTTATATGATGATCATAAAAAAGAATTGATTGCTTATGCCGATCAGTTGTTATGGTGGAATAAGAAAGTAAACCTTGTGAGTCGTGATGTTTCACGTGAAACATTGCTTGAGCATGTGGGGCATTGTTTGTTTGTGAACTTATTTCTAGATGCTAAAGATAGAAGCCTTGTGGATGCAGGGTCAGGGGGTGGACTTCCGGGGATTCCATTAGCCATATGTGTAAAAGAACTTGAGCAAGTGGTGCTCAACGATATTGTTACTAAGAAGATATTTGCTAGCAATGCTATGATATCTTCTTTAAAAATCGGCGATAGAACGAAGGGAGTTGCGGGGAGTATTGCAGATGTGCCTACCGAAAATGATACGGTTATAGTAACTAAGCACGCATTTAAACTTAACGAGTTGTACGGTTTTGTAGGTGTTAAAGCGTGGAGTAAATTGATTTTTTTAAAGGGATGGAGAGAGTCGCTTAAAGAATACGAGGCGATAAAAGAGCATGTATCGATGCAGGTAATAAAATTAGATGCTGATTTTATGGGCGAATTCTATGATGGAAAAGGCATTGTAATGCTGGAGCGCATCAAGTGAAGAGTTCAGAAAGAAGGCTAAAGTTAATGTTGATGCTCCAAGAAAAGGGGCAGAAAAAGACCGTAGACGAATTGGCCGAGTACTTTGATGTAAGTCGAAGGACTATTTTTAGAGATCTAAATGCACTGCAAGATATAAATGTACCTATCACTTGGGATCGATATAGTGGTTACGGTGTGATGCCAGGATATAAGATTCCGCCTCTTATGTTTTCATCGAATGAGTTAGCTACCATTATTGTGGGTTTGAATTTTGTTAAATCTCAGGTGGATAAAACTCTGGTAGAAGACGCAAAAGGGGTGGAGGTGAAAATAAATAATGTGCTGCCTGAAGAATTAAAAGGCTTCATGAATTCTTTAAAAGAGCGGACCGTTGTAGATCCTTTATTGAAATACGGTGGGAAAAAAAGAACTGGAGGGAACTGGTATATTTTAAGCAGTGCCATTTCTCAAAAACATCGTGTTCAATTTGTGTACCGCTCGAAATCTGGAGAAACCAAAACAAGAAAAATTGACCCTTATCTTTTGGTCTATTATGAAGATCATTGGAATGTGATCGGTTATTCTCACTTAAGAGGAGAGTTTCGAAATTTTATCCTGGAAAATGTGAGCGAGGTCGAAATTCTAGACGAAAATTACCAAGAGAAAAAGGGATTCAACGTAGAAGGGTTAATTTTTAGGTCTAACGAATTTTCTCAGAAAATAGAGGTGTTGGTAGCCATAAGTGTTTTGGAGCGATTTGAAGCGAATTTAGCGGCTAAAATATTTAAGAAAGAGGCTAAAAATTCTGAAAAAATTAAAGTGACCTTCGAGATCGATAATTTGGATTACATCAACGAATGGCTGCTCCAATTCGGAACTCATGTGGAAGTGCTGGCTCCAAAAGAACTCAAAGAAAAAAGACAGAGCCTGTTGAGAGAAATGCTCGGCAAATAAAAAGAGAAAACAACTTCTTTAAAATTCTATTCTCAGACTTCTAGCTTTCGTCCTGTTCAACCCCCCACATTATTCTTCCTAAAAATTATCTAAAAACCTCTTTATTTACATTAGTCGGAAATGGTGTGATTCTTCCGAAATGTTGACCAATATTCCATATTGAGACTATACTATATCCACTATATGTGTGAATGAAGAAGCTATCCTATTTAAAAACAATACATTACAGTCTTAAATATGTAATTGCTTATATCTATAATGAACTATTCTATTGTGATTAAATAGAGAAGAAGATAGTTGAGGATAATACAGAGACTTGCATAGATAGATACTCTAAATATGTGTTTACACGGAAAATACGGAAGCAAAAAAATAGCCCCTTATTGCTAAGGGGCTACTTATTAATTACTAGTGTAGATGAAGTTTAAAGTTCTTCTTCCTCATCTTCATTTACTACACGCGTTACAGCCGCAATGGCTCCGTCTTGATCTAGACGCATGATGCGAACACCTTGAGTGTTACGTCCCATGGTTCTAATACCAGAGCAGCTCATTCTAATTACTTTACCTCTTTCAGTGATAATCATAAGATCATCATTGTCAGTTACTTCTTTAAGTGCAATTAGGTTACCAGTCTTGCTAGTTATCTTAAGTGTAATTACACCTTTACCGCCACGAGATTGCTCTCTGTAATCATCCACTAGGGAACGCTTACCAAAGCCATTCTCAGATATGGCGAGTACGGTTGCTTCATGAGTATTCTTGATCACAACCATATCTACTAGCTTATCATCTTTACCTAGTGTCATACCTCGAACACCCGAAGTGTTACGACCCATTTCACGAGCATCAGATTCATGGAAGCGAATTGCACGTCCACCTTGATTAGCTAAAATAATGTTACTGTCACCATCTGTTAATTCAGCGCCCAATAGAGAGTCACCGTCTTTAATGTTGATAGCAATGATACCATCTCTTCTTGGACGACTGTAAGCTTCAAGAGAAGTCTTTTTAATCTGACCTTGTTCCGTAGCCATGATGATAGAGTGGCCTTTTACGTACTCTTCATCATCTAAGGTTTTAACAGGTACAAAGGCTTTGATGTGATCGTCTTTATCAATCTCAATAAGGTTAATGATTGCACGACCACGAGCTAAACGTCCGCCTTCTGGAATTTCATAAACCTTGAGCCAGAAACATTTTCCTTTCTCTGTAAAGAATAGGATGTAGTTATGGTTGGTGGCTACGAATAAATGCTCTACATATTCCTCATCACGAGTAGTGGTGCCTTTCATGCCTTTTCCACCACGACGTTGACGACGATAGCCACTTACTGGCATACGTTTGATGAAGCCCTTATTTGAAATCGTCACAACTACGTCTTCATCTGCAATCATGTCTTCAATATTGAAGTCCTCTGCAGAATAAACTACTTGAGTACGACGCTCATCACCGTAGCGTTCTTTGATATCCTGGAGTTCGTCTTTGATAATCATGTACTGCATTTCTCGGTTTCCTAAGATCTCACGGAAGCGAGCAATTTTGTCTACAATCTCATTGTACTCAGTATCAATCTTATCTCTTTCTAAGCCGGTAAGCTTCTGTAAACGCATCTCTAGGATGGCTTTAGCTTGAATATCGGTTAGAGCGAATTTCTTACGAAGTTCAACATTGGCAATCTGTGGATTCTTAGATGCACGGATTGTTTTGATAACTTCATCAAGGTTATCGAGAGCAATTTTTAGACCCTCTAAAATATGAGCACGAGCTTCAGCTTGATCTAAATCGTAAATGGTACGTCGAATTACAACATCTACACGATGCTCAACATAATGATGGATCAGTTCTTTAAGACCCATGATTTTCGGACGACCTTTCACTAGGGCAAGATTGATTACGCCGAAAGTGGTTTGCATCTGGGTGTACTTGTATAACTGGTTAAGCACAACGCCCGCATTCGCAGAACGCTTAAGTACAATAACCACACGCATACCTTCACGATCCGATTCATCTCTAACTTCAGAGATTTCGGTAATCTTTTCATTGTTAACAAGCTCAGCAATCTTCTGAATTAGAGTACTCTTGTTAACCTGATAAGGAATTTCTGTAATTACAATTTGCTCACGCCCACCACGAAGTTCTTCGGTGTTAGCACGAGCACGTAATGTGATTTTACCACGGCCTGTTTCGTAAGCTTCCTTAACGCCTTCATAACCATAGATGATACCGGCAGTTGGGAAATCAGGTGCAGTAATATGCTGCATCAATTCTTTCGTTTCGATGTCCTGATTTTCAATAAAAGCCGTGATACCATCAATAACCTCAGTAAGGTTATGTGGAGCCATGTTTGTAGCCATACCTACTGCAATACCTGAAGATCCATTGATCAACAAGTTTGGTAAGCTACCTGGCATTACTGTTGGCTCTAGTAAGGTGTCATCAAAGTTAGATTGGAAGTCAACAGTCTCTTTATTGATATCCGTAAGAAGCTCTTCAGCAATACGGTCCATGCGAACCTCTGTATAACGCATCGCTGCAGCAGAGTCACCATCAATAGAACCGAAGTTACCCTGACCATCCACAAGTGGATAACGAAGGGAGAAGTCCTGAACCATACGAACAATGGTATCATAAACGGCAGAATCACCATGTGGGTGATACTTACCAAGAACCTCACCCACAATACGAGCACTCTTTTTGTAGCCTCTATTGTGGAGCATTCCTAGTTCACTCATTCCATATAATGCACGGCGGTGAACAGGTTTTAAGCCATCGCGAACATCAGGAAGGGCACGAGATACAATAACCGACATCGAGTAATCGATGTAGGATGATTCCATTTCGTCTTCTATAGTAATAGGTATAATTTTTTCTCTAGCCATATCTAGTTATATAAATCCTTGTAGTGTTTTTGGCTTAAATATCAATTTTAGCGTACTTGGCATTGCGCTCGATGAACTCACGACGTGGAGCTACTTCATCCCCCATAAGGGTTGAAAACATCTTATCAGCACCAGCGGCACTTTCAACGGTTACTTGCTGAAGTGTGCGAGTTTCAGGATCCATCGTAGTTTCCCATAACTGCTCAGGGTTCATCTCACCAAGACCCTTGTAACGAGATACATCAAACTTGCGACGACCTTTTTTCAATTCTTTCACAAGTTTATCACGAGTGTCGTCATCCCAAGCATACTCAATGTTCTTACCCGCAGTAATTCTATATAGAGGAGGCGTTGCAATGTACATATGGCCATTATCAATAAGAGGGCGCATATAACGATAGAAAAACGTTAGTAGTAGCGTTCGAATGTGAGAGCCATCCACATCGGCATCCGTCATGATGATGATTTTGTGGTAGCGTAATTTATCTACATCGAAATCTTCTTCGCCATGCCCTACACCCGTACCGAGTGCAGTAATCATCGCTTGAATTTCCTTGTTCTCCAGAATCTTGTTGATCTTAGCTTTCTCAACATTCAAGATCTTACCACGAAGCGGTAGGATAGCTTGGAAACTTCTATTACGTCCCATTTTCGCTGAACCACCTGCAGAGTCACCCTCCACCAGGTATACTTCGCAATGCTCAGGATCTTTGATCGAACAATCGGCCAGCTTCCCTGGAAGTCCACCACCACTCATCACACTCTTTCTTTGTACAAGCTGACGAGCTTTACGAGCCGCTTCACGTGCTTCGGCTGCAAGCACTACTTTTTCAATAATCTTTTTTGCAGTCTTAGGATTTTGCTCTAAGTACTCATTGAGCTGGTCGTATACCGTTACTTCAACAGCGCTTTGTACTTCCGAGTTACCTAATTTTGTTTTAGTCTGACCTTCAAACTGAGGTTCCGCTACTTTAACACTCAATACAGCTGTTAAACCTTCACGGAAATCTTCACCAGAAATCGAAATCTTACTGTTCGATTTAATGATCTTATTCTTCTCTGCATACGTCTTCAAAGAACGAGTAAGAGCTCGCCTGAAACCAGATACATGTGATCCGCCTTCTCTAGTGTTGATGTTGTTCACATAAGAGTGGACGTTCTCAGCATAAGTACTGTTGTATTGCATAGCCATTTCTACCGGCACGCCTTCCACTTCGCCTTCTATATATATAGGCTCAGGCATGTGCGACTCTCTGCTTTCATCTAAATACTTTACGAAGTCACGCACACCACCTTCATAGTGATAGACTTCTTTGCCTAAGTCCTCGTCTTCTTCGCGCTCATCAATAAGCTCGATGGTAACTTGAGGATTTAGGAAAGCCAACTCACGCATACGCTCAGCGATGATGTTGAATTTAAACTCAACCGTTTGAGTGAAGATCTCTGGATCAGGAGTGAACGTGATGATGGTTCCGGTTTTATCCGTCTTTCCATCTGTAGTTAGTGCAGTAGTGGTAATACCTTTTTCGAATCCCATACGGTGAATTTCACCATCTCGGTGAATTTCGGCATTAAACGAAGTAGAAAGTGCGTTTACACAACTTACACCTACCCCGTGAAGACCACCGGATACTTTGTAGGTGTCTTTATCAAATTTACCACCGGCGTGAAGTTTAGTAAGTACAACTTCTACAGCGGGTAAACCGAGTTTGGGGTGCATGTCTACTGGAATACCTCGACCATTATCTTGAATGGTCATGGATCCGTCATTATTAATCTGTACAATGATGTGGTCGCAGTGACCGGCGAGCGCTTCATCAATGGAGTTATCTACTACTTCATTAATAAGGTGATGTAACCCTCGCTGACCAGTATCGCCAATGTACATGGCAGGTCGCTTTCTTACCGCCTCAAGACCTTCTAAAACCTGAATATTCGAAGCCTTGTAATCAGCAGATTTTTTATTTGCCATAAAATAGGGGTGATAGCTTGTTTAGATGTGTAATTTAATAGCCGAAAATACTGTATACACGGGCAAAATCAAAAAGAGACGGGGTGATATTCAAAAAAACATGAGATAAATATTCTGAAGCGAAATTCGGCCTCTTTTATTTGCGCAAAGAATGTGGATAAATGTAGGTTTTTGTGAATAATTCAAAATTTTAAGAAAAATTAGAGCTTCTGCCGTTGATGTTTGAAAAGAATAGCTCTATCTTTGGTGTCTATTTCCTAAAGAAAATCATATTAAGATGTCGCGAAGAGACGATATTACTGGCAAAAAAGCGATGAACGGTTTCCGTTCTTCTAAAGCGAACAACAAAACTAAGCATCGTTTTCATTTAAATTTACAAAAAAGACGCTTCTACATTCCTGAAGAAGATAAGTGGATTACACTTAAAGTGTCTGCGAAAACACTCAGAACCATCAATAAGAAGGGTATTACTGAAGTGTTGAAGGATGCTCGTCGTAAAGGAACCCTGTTAAAAGAGGTATAACACTATGGCAAAAGGAAACAGAGTTCAGGTGATTTTAGAGTGTACTGAGAAACCAGGTTCCTCACGCTACGTGACTACCAAGAACCGTCGTACACAGACAGAACGCATGGAGCTGAAAAAATACAATCCTGTTCTGCGTAAGCATACAGTTCATAAAGAAATTAAATAATCTGAGACATGGCTAAGAAACAAACATTCGGTTCAGACGCACTAGCGGCTAAAGCTGCAGCACGTAAAATGGCAAAGGTTATCATTTCTACTAAGAATGAAAGCGGAAAGTATTCTTATCGTGAAACTATGATCGATCAAGAAAACGTACAGGATTTTATCAAAAGCAGAAAAGCGTAATTACGTTTTAAAAACTTTTTAAAGGGTTACGCAATTCGAATTGTGTAACCTTTTTTTTTGCGTACTTTCAAAGTCAAAACAGGGGAATACTATGAGCCTTAAAGCGAAAATACTCGAAGACCTTAAAACTGCAATGAAAGCCAAAGATCAAGACCGATTACGCGTGCTTCGTTCTTTAAAAGCTAAAATGCAGGAAAAAGAAATTGCTGAACGCAAAGGCGGCGAAGCCGAACTTACAGATGCACAAGCTACAGATGTGTTGATGAAGGCGGCCAAACAACGCAAAGAGTCCATCACTCAATTCGAAGAAGGCGATCGAGCCGATCTTGCCGATAATGAGAAGCTTGAATTGGCTATCATCGAAGAGTATCTCCCAAAAATGATGGATGAAGATGAAGTACGTGCTGTTGTACAAGAGAAGATTGCAGCAATGGGCGCATCTGGACCTCAAGATATGGGGAAAGTGATGGGACCGATCATGGGTCAGTTGAAAGGCAAAGCCGATGGCGGTTTAGTTAGTAAGGTAGTTAAGGAAGAGCTGAATAAGTAAATGTACATCCTCGACCTCATCATAGCGCTCCCTATTTTATACTTTGGTTATAAAGGAGCGGTTAATGGTTTGGTGAAGGAAGTGCTGAACATCGTTGGTATTACCCTCGCTGTATTCCTCACTTTCAACTACATGGATGCTTTTGCCACTCTTATTGAGCCATTTATGGCCGACAAAGAAGCCTATATCCCATTTGTATCTGGGGCCATTCTATTCTTAGGCACGTTGATAATAGTGGGGATCATTGCCGTTCTAACGAAAAAGTTCTTAGAAGCTGTAAATCTAGGAAAAGTGAATCGTGCATTCGGAGCTTTGTTCGGAGTACTTAAAGCAGGCATCATCATTAGTACAGCTCTGCTTCTGTTATCGGGCTTTAATCTGCCTTCCGAAGAAACACGAAATGAATCCATTTTATATCCCTATGTAATTCAGTTAGGGCCATGGACCTACGAAGCCATCGCATTAGTTTATCCTGGTGCCGAGAACTTTACGGATACCATCAAAGAAAATATAAGTAAGTATAACCCGGCAGAGAATCTGCCTATTCTAAACAACGATTAAACATCATGTCTTTTCTTCCTGTTGAAGAGCAACTCGCGATTATTAAGCGTGGAGCCATTGAAATTGTACCAGAACAAGAGCTAGTTGAAAAGCTAAAGAAGTCTCGCAAAGAAAATAAGCCTCTTCGAGTTAAGCTTGGCGTTGATCCAACACGTCCTGATTTACATTTAGGTCACTCGGTGATTCTACGTAAGATGAGACAATTTCAAGATCTTGGCCATGAAGTGATTTTGATTATTGGTGGATTCACAGCCATGATTGGAGATCCAACGGGACAGAACAAAACACGCCCACCACTTACTTTAGAAGAAGTAAATGAAAATGCGAAGACGTACATCGATCAGGCGAAAAAGATCTTAGATGAAGACAAACTTACCCTAACAAATAACAACGACTGGTTAGGGCCAATGGACTTCATGGATGTAATACGGTTGTCTTCTAAATTGACCGTTGCACGTATGATAGAGCGTGATGACTTCTCAAAGCGTTTTGAAAATAACGAACCAATTTCACTGCACGAATTCTTATATCCACTCGCACAAGGTCAGGATTCGGTGTACCTGAAATCAGATATCGAGTTGGGAGGAACAGATCAGAAATTCAACTTACTTGTAGGTCGTCAACTTCAAAAAGATGACAACCAAGACCCTCAAGTATGCCTAATGATGCCATTGTTAGTTGGAACCGATGGCTCGGCAAAAATGTCGAAATCGTATGACAACTATATCGGAATTGATGAAGCGCCAAACGATATGTACGGCAAGGCACTATCGATACCGGATGATTTAATCTACACCTACTTCGAACTGGTAACAGACATTGCATTGGATGATCTACCTAAGGTTGAAGAAAAGGCACAAAAAGACCCGCGTAATGCTAAGCATGATTTAGCATACACATTAGTTAGAATGTATCACGGTGAAGAAGCTGCAAAAGGGGCCAAAGATCATTTTGAGCAAACTATTATCAATAAGCAGGTTCCAGATGATGCACCTGTATTTGAATACCAAGCAGGTGAAGAACTACGCCTCTTGAATATCATTGGAGATACCAACTTCTCACCAAGCAATGGTGAAACGAAGCGAATGATGAAGCAAGGTGGTATCAGTTTAGATGACGAGAAAATAACAGATATGAACTTCCATCTGACCTTAAAATCGGGAGAAGAAGTAGTATTAAAAGTAGGAAAGCGTAAGTACGGTATCCTAAAGGGGAAGTAAGTTGAAGAAGATTAGTTCGTACAATATAAACGGAGTGCGTGCCGCGCATCGTAAGGGTTTTAATGACTGGGTTGCGGAATCGAATCCTGATGTAATTTGTATTCAGGAACTCCGTGCAGATGAGACTCAGATTCCAAAAGAAATTCAAGATCTAGGATATCACAAAGCCTTTCATAGTGCAGAAAAGAAAGGCTATTCAGGAGTGGCGATCTTTTCAAAAGAAAAACCACTCAAGATTCATGAAGGCATGGGCACGGAATGGATTGATAAAGAAGGACGTGTCATCATTGCTGAATTCGAAAGCTATAGCGTATGTTCTGTGTATGCCCCAAGTGGTACAACGGGAGACATTCGCCAGGATATGAAGTATAAATTCTTAGACGACTTCTATGCTTTTGGTGAACAATGGGTGAATTCAGAGAAGCCTATGGTATTTTGTGGAGATTTCAATATTTGTCATAAAGAAATTGATATTCATAACCCCGATAAACAGCATAAAACATCTGGTTTTCTTCCAGAAGAAAGAGCCTGGATTACCAAATTCTTGGAGCTAGGCTATACCGATGTGTTTAGAACATTGCATGAAGGTGAGCCTGACCTTTATAGCTGGTGGAGTTATAGAGCCGCTTCAAAACAAAGGAACAAAGGCTGGAGAATTGACTATCACTTTGCAACTAAAACGTTGGCTGAAAAAGCAGTAAGCGCAGAGATAGAGATGAAATGGAACATCTCCGATCATGCTCCTGTTAGTGTAGTATATGATATTTAAAGTCTTAAGTGTTTAAATACTTTAATACTAATTTTTTCAGGAAAAGCTTAACTTAACGTCAAATAGTTTAATGTGATACTATGCCAACACACTATAAGGGAAGCAGCACACAGGTCAATACTTTAAATGCGTATATAAAGATGATGCGAGCAAGTGAAAGCATCATGCGAAGATTGTGCAGAAGTCTTTCTGAAGTGGGGTTAACGATTAGTCAATTTGGGGTGCTAGAGTCACTTTTGCACCTCGGACCACAAAATCAAAAGGAAATTGGAACAAAACTTTTGAAAAGCGGTGGTAACATAACATTGGTGATCGATAATCTTGAAAAAAACGGTTATGTAAAACGAAAAAAGGACGATAACGACCGTAGAGCTTTGATCGTTAGTTTGACCGCTAAAGGAGAGAAATTCATAAGTGAATATTTCCCGAAGCATTTAGAAAAGATCGAAGAAGAATTTAATGTACTCAGTGAAACTGAGAAAAAGGAATTGGCAAGAATCTGCAAGAAAGTTGGAATGAAAGCAGAAGAACTTGCGTTATAAAAACACATTTTATAAAACTCCATAAATCCCTCAGGGAGTAAGTCATGAAAAGCTTGCTCCCTTTTTTTTGTCCCTACCTCAAGTATAGAAAAGGAAGAGCTTTAAAAAAGCCCCAAATGATGCCTTAGGTAGCAATTAAAGCTCTTCCTCCAGCTTACCAATTTGATCACGAATACGGGCAGCTTCTTCAAATTCCATATTCTTAGCCGCATGAAGCATCGTAGCTCTTAAGTGTTCAATAAGCTTATCTTTGCTCTCGAAAGTCACCTCATTCATTGCAGGACTGGCTTTATACTGAATCCCGTCTTCGGCCACCTTAATGGATTCAAGGTAATCCTGCTGAGCCGCTTCTTCGGCTTCTTTACTGAAGTCCACATTTTTACTAGAAATTAGCGATGGATCTACCAGTGGTTTTAACTCTTTTGCTACCGTCATAGGGGTGATGCCATGCTTCTCGTTGTACTCCCGCTGAATCTTACGACGACGCTCTGTCTCGTCGATCACTTTTTGCATGCTATCGGTAATCCTATCAGCATACATAATGGCTTTACCTTTAGCATTACGTGCAGCACGTCCTACAATCTGAAATAACGAAGTTTCGGAACGTAAGAAGCCTTCTTTGTCTGCATCCATAATAGCCACAAGGCTCAATTCTGGAATATCAATACCTTCACGTAATAAGTTGATACCAACCAATACATCGAAATCCCCACGGCGATATTTATATAAAACCTCGATGCGTTCTAGGGCATCCAATTCACTGTGCATATAGGCCGCTGAAACGCCCACATTTTTGAGGTACTCACTGAGTTCTTCACTCAATCTCTTGGTCAATGTAATCACAAGAACGCGCTCCTTTTTGGCAACACGATCCCGTATTTCTTCCATCAAGTCATCTACCTGGTTTCCTAGTGGACGAACCTCAAGTTCAGGCTCCATTAACCCAGTAGGACGTATTAACTGTTCCGTATAAACACCACCACTTTGTTCTAATTCGTAGTCGCTAGGAGTGGCACTCACAAAGATGGTTTGCTTAACGAGTTCTTGCCATTCATCAAAGGTAAGGGGACGGTTATCCATTGCAGAAGGCAATCGGAAGCCATGATCTACAAGCTGAACCTTACGCGATCTATCCCCACCATACATGGCCGAAATCTGAGGAATGGTCTGGTGACTTTCGTCCACAACCGTGATAAAGTCATCGGGGAAGTAATCAAGTAAACAGAAGGGTCGCTCTCCCGGCTTGCGGGCACTCAAGTAACGAGAATAGTTTTCGATCCCCGAGCAGTATCCAATTTCTTGAATCATCTCAATATCAAAAAGAGTCCGCTGTTCTAAACGCTTTGCTTCAAGAAACTTTTCTTCATCAATAAGTACTTTGGTCCGCCATTGTAGTTCTTCACGAATCTGTTTGATGGATTCTTCAAGGCGTGATTTTGTAGTTACATAGTGCGAAGCGGGGTAAATTTTAAACTCATTAACTGTATCAATGATGTTGCCAGTATCTACATCAAAGAGCTGAAGGGTTTCTATTTCATCACCCCACATGGAAATTCGCAATCCCTCATCTGAGTAAGCAGGGTAAACATCTACAACATCACCACGAACTCTAAAGGTGCCCCGCTTAAACTCGATGTCATTGCGTGAGTAGTGGAGGTCCACTAAGTCATAGAGTAAGGTGTTTCGAGGGATCTCCATGCCTGTCTCAAGGCTTACAATCAATTTCGCATACTCTGAGGGTGAACCAATACCATAGATACAACTCACGGAAGAAACGATGATTACATCACGTCTACCTGAAAGAAGAGAACTCGTTGCACGTAATCGTAACCGCTGAATCTCGTCGTTGATGGAAAGGTCTTTCTCGATGTACTTGTCTTGGGCAGAAAGGTAGGCTTCGGGCTGGTAGTAGTCGTAATAGGATATAAAGAACTCTACACGGTTATCGGGGAAGAAGTCACTAAGCTCACGATATAGCTGGGCTGCAAGAGTCTTGTTATGACTCATCACCAGTGTAGGTCGCTGAACGTTTTCAATTACATTGGCGATGGTTCGGGTCTTACCAGAGCCCGTAATACCTAGCAGCGTTTGAAATTTATCTCCTGCTTGGATGCCCTCAGTTAGTTCTTTAATTGCTGTTGGTTGATCACCAGCAGGTTGATAGGGGGAGTGAAGCTTAAATTCTGACAAGACAGAGGATGGATTTAAAAGGTTAAACCATTAACTAAGGAATATAAAGAACTCTTATCATAGGTGTGAATGTTCCCACGCCTTTCTTTTTGTTTGAAAGGTTGATTTTGAGTGAACTAAATAGATCGTTAACAACGCTGCTATTTATCTTAAGTACCCAACAAAAAAAAACTGACTTACTGAGTAGGAAATGCAAGGTTGAGGTTGAAGGGTGCTAACACGAAGGATCTCAAATGAACGCACTACCCAAAGCTAGATCAGGGTTTGAGACCCTTCGTACCTCGTTCCCAACGTCCCCGTTGGGAATGCCTTCTAGAAGCTCCAGCTTCGCTAATAGTGATGTGATTTCATTCGTTTACATACTTCCACAACAAAGACGTCATCCTGAACAGCGATCCGCCAGCTGGCGGACAGGATCTTTCTTAGGTTTCTTAGCCACATTCATTTTCTCTCCTTCCCCTTTTGTGTGGACAAAAGGGCAGCAAAAACCACCGCCAGGAATTGCTCCGGGCCTTCCTTAGCCGCGCCAGGCACAACATGCAATTCCGCTCCGAAGCACCTTCGTCGCGGCGCATGTTCTGCTTCTCTGCCGCTATGCAAAATGAAGGCGACTCCTGCTCAATTCCAACGCCGGAAGTGCTTGGAGGCTTGTAGTTCAAACAAAACAGTTAAGTCAATCTTTAGATATCTCCCTTCGATCGATATGACAAAGATAGAAATACCAATCATTTTGTCACTTCGAGTGAATACGAGAAGTCTAGAGATCGTTAACAAAGCTGCAATTTCATTCGTTTACAAACATCCCTAACAACGACGTGATCCTGAACAGCGGAGCGAAGTGCAGCATGATTCAGGATCTTTCTTCGGCTTCTGAGCCACATTCATTTTCTCTTCTTCCCCTTTTGTGTGGACAAAAGGGGAGCAGCACCGCCCCGACAGCTGTCGGGGTCCGGACCTTCCTTAGCCGCGCCAGGCACAACATGCAATTCCGCTCCGAAGCATCTTCGTCGCGGCGCATGTTCTGCGTCTCTGCCGCTATGCAAAATGAAGGCTATGCCTGCTCAATTCCAACGCCGGGAGTTGGTTGGAGGCTTGTAGTTCAAACAAAACAGTTAAGTCAATCTTTAGATATCTCCCTTCGGTCGATATGGCAAAGATAGAAATACCAATCATTTTGTCACTTCGAGTGAATACGAGAAGTCTATAGATCGTTAACAACGCTGCTATTTAACTTAAGTATCCAACCAAATAAAAAGCTGTCATCCTGAGTAGGAAATACAAGGTTGAGGTTGAAGGGTGTTAACACGAAGGATCTCAAGTGAACGCACTACCCAAAGTTAGTTCATGGTTTGAGACT